>CAZIYY010000040.1:0-30851 GCA_964543585.1 uncultured Anaerolinea sp.
CCGTTTTTTGCAAAGATTTTCTATCTCACTCCACGCTTAAGTGGGGTGCTACCTTAATATGCAATAAAGGAGAAACATTATGTTCCCAATCGGTGATGATAATAGTGCTCGCAGAAGTGTTCCGCTGGTCACCTATGCTTTAATTGCTCTGAACGTTCTCTTCTTCTTCGTCGAGTTGAGCGGTGGTGACGCTTTTATCGGGAAGTGGGCTTTTGTTCCAAGCCGATTTCTTGCCAATCCCGCCGCTGATTTTCTGACTCTCTTCACGTCCATGTTCATGCACGGCGGATGGGTTCATTTGGGAGGCAACATGCTTTACTTATGGATCTTCGGCGACAATGTGGAAGACCGTTTGGGGCAAGTCAAGTTTCTGGTCTTCTATCTGCTGTGTGGAATTGCCGCAACATTCACCCAATTGGCGTTCAGCATCGGGTCAAACATCCCAAATCTGGGAGCATCTGGAGCAATTGCAGGCGTCCTGGGCGCCTACCTGGTGATGTTCCCGCAGGGGAGTGTCCGTGTGTTAATGGGAAGAGGTATCATTCCCATGCCTGCACTGATAGTGATCGGATTATGGTTCGTACTGCAGTTTTTCAGTGGCATTGATTCCATTACCAGCACAGCGGACACAGGCGGCGTGGCCTACATGGCACATGTCGGCGGATTCGTCGCAGGCTTCGTGCTGACGTATATATTTCGAGGCAATACAGTGCGGCGGCTGACAGGATAAATCTATACGATTACTCTAATTGCGCGCCAGCCATACGGTGACGTTCTTGCTTGAGGTCGGCATTGGAATGGCGGGGATAAAATCCATTGCGAAGTAAGCCTCTCAATGAGTTCATCATGGCGGCAGAAACGGATGAGGTGATGGGATAGTTTGCGAATCGGGATGCCGTCCCGATTTATTTTATGCCAGAATATTGAAGAGAGGGCACAGCCTTGTCACCGAATTGAAACAGCAATATCCGTCAGTTGGGGGGCGTTTGTGGTAGGATAACAAGTATCAATGTGTTTGACTGCTCATGGATATGCCGAAGGTGGGCACAAATCACGTCATTTTTTGTAAACAGGAGAAGCGCAAGATGAACAAAGATATATTCGAAGGTAAATGGAAGCAAATCCGAAGCCAGTCTACAGCCTGGTGGAGTCTTATGGCTGCATATGACCTTGATAAAGTGGAAAAGTCACCCGTTAAGTTTGATAAATACGTCACCATGCTCAGGGTGAAGTATGGTTACACCCGTCAGAAAGCCACAGAGGAACTCAATAAGCGTTTGGCGGAGTATGAGTCCAGTAATAAGGAATGAATTATCTCGTGGCTTGAGCACGCTGTGCTTTGAGCGGAAGTGGTGAGAGCCACGTCAATAAAACGGATTGAAAATCATCCTGAAGTTCGAACTAAGGGCCTTTGGCGAGTAGGAGAGCCAGAGTCGCTCCTCGTTATCAGAGACGCGAGAATGTAGTTCTCGAAAAGTGCCACGCCTCTGGCGCGGAATCAGAGTGGTACCGCGTAGCATTGCTCTCGTTTCTGCAATGAGATAAGCGTTTTTATTCCTAGCGCCGACGTATGAAAGACACGCATGAAAGAGCTCAGATTCCTCCTCGCCGTTTGGAAAACCAACCTGCTCTCAGCAATGGAGTATCGAGTCTCGTTCATTTCGCAAGTCGTTGGCATGATGCTGAACGACTTCATCTACTTCGCCATCTGGATCATCTTCTTCGAGCGATTCAAGGAAGTGCGCGGCTGGGGCATCGGCGATATGTACATCACCTACGGCGTCCTGGCGAGCGCATTCGGCTTGGTCTCTTTGCTATTCGGCAACGCCTTCACCTTGAGCGAGATCATCAACAACGGCCGCCTCGATTATTATCTTTCATTCCCGCGCCCTGTTTTACTCCACGCTGTTTCCAGCCGGATGATCTCAAGCGGGATGGGCGATTTCACGTACGGATTTATCAGTTACGCATTATCCGGTCAATTTGCGTGGGACGGATTCCTGCGCTTCGTGCTCGCGACGCTTTTAGCGGCTTCCGTTTTCGCGGCATTTCTTATTCTGGTGCAGAGTCTCGCGTTCTGGTTCGGGATGATGTCGAACTTCAGCAACCTGACGCTTAACGCAATGATCACTTTCGGTATCTACCCGATCACGCTATTTGATAATTACGCAAAACTGATATTGTTCACACTCATCCCCGCCGCGTTGATGGGTGCGGTGCCTGCTGAGTTCATCACCCAGTTCACCTGGCAGAGTTTGGCTCAATTGCTTGCAAGTGCGCTTGTCTTTCTCTTTTTAGCGGTGAGGGTTTTTCGTGTGGGCTTGAAGCGATATGAATCGGGAAGCGCGATCCAGGTTGAGGTGTAGAAATTCACCTTCCAAAATACTCCCTCATCGGCTTGAAATAAAAATCCTCCCAGCCTTGCCGATAGGATTCAACCTGGTCTTCGGGCATCTCGCTGTGGATGAGCGTCATCTTGGTTCCCGCGCCAACTTTCTCGAGCAGAATCTCGACGCGTGAATCAGGCGCGTCGTCGGGGAATTCAGACGTCCGCCAGGCTTGAACGATGCGCTGATTCGGCGTCAGTTCAAGAGTCGAGCCGAAGATGTATCCATCCCATGCCGTGAATTTTCCGCCGACTTTGCCATCCACTTTCGCGGGATTGCCCGTCATTGCCGCGTGACCTTTACTGCTGAGCCACGCTTTGTAAATTTCCGATACTTTTGCGGGGATGATTTCTGAGAGCGTAAACCCGTTTTTCATTTATACTTGCCTTCTTTTTTCGCTGGCGCGCAACGCCTTTGCGATGCGCGCGGCGAGACGCGCGTTGTTCAGCAACAACGATAAATTCGCGCGCATGGATTTCCCTTTGGTCAATTCACTGATACGCTGGAGCAGGAATGGAGTTAACGCCTGCCCGTGGATTCCCTTCTGCTGTGCTTCCTTTGACGCCTTCTCGATGATCGGCTCCATTTCGGACCTTGGAATTGCCTCCGCCAGAGGAACAGGATTCGCCACTAAGACCGCGCTTTGCAAACCCGCGTTCCAATGTGCCTTCGCGAATTCAACAATGTCTTGTGGGTTGTCGAGATTGACCGTGACCTCGAGTCCGCTATCACGCGAGTAGAACGCAGGAAACTCATTGGTATCATAGCCGACAACGGGGACGCTCATCGTTTCAAGATATTCCAATGTGGCGGGCAGGTCGAGGATTGCCTTTGCCCCCGCGCACACAACGATCATGGGAATGGTTGCCAATGCCTGCAAGTCTGCCGACGTATCAAAATGCGACTCGCGATGAATGCCGCCGATGCCGCCCGTTGCAAAGACTTTGATCTTCGCGTGTTTGCACGCCAGCATAGTCCCTGCGACAGTTGTGCCGCCATTGGCTTCGTCTGTGATGACTCTCGCAAAATCACGCGGACCCACTTTATATGCGCCATCTTCGTTTGCGAGTCTGGTGAGTTGCGCGTCGTTCAACCCGATATGGAGATTGCCGTCCAGGAATGCGATGGTCGCGGGCAGGGCGTCTTCTTCACAGACAATGCCTTCCATGTCGCGCGCTAATTCGAGGTTTTTCGGGCGCGGCAGTCCGTGAGTAAGAACAGTCGATTCAAGCGCGACAATGGGCATAGCGGTTGTTAGTGCCTTTTTGATGTTGGCAGGGCTTTTGAAAGCGATCATGGAAATCAGACAATTATCCAGCCTGCGATCTTCCCGCCCAGTGGATGCCAAGTTGACCATCTATATGCTTTATGGCTGCCTCAATATTTCCCGGAACAGCCTCGTTTTTGGCTTTCATAAATTCAATCGTCTCGATAAACTGCTTGCGATATTCCAGCAGAAGCGACCTCATTCCATCTTTATGGTTCGCGTCTTTATGGGAAGTTGAGGCGGCTTTCCTTTCATTCATGATCCTGGAAATCTCGATGATTTTCGCCATCTCATCCAGGCTGTCTGCCAGATCATCCTCGCTCAAAGATATATCTATGTCACCTTCCATATCTTCATTAGTTCTTAATTTGTGTTCCTGCTTTTTCGCAGATTTCCTGGATTGTTTTGACGTGCCAATCAACTCGTGATAAGCAGTCAGGGGAACGCTGTTGATTAACGCCTTCATTTTTTTCAGGATGGCTTCTCCCTCCACTTTGTTCATTGCTTCTTTATTTCCATTTTTCAGGTTTTCCTGGCTCATCTTCCACGCATCCAAGTGTTTTTCAGATACGACCTCAAGCGGCGGCTTCCAGGTGCCCACGCCGATCCAATGTAACTCCACACCGCTGTTACGAGCGCTTTTTGTAAATTCCTCAGTAAATTGGGAGAATAAGTCAGTAATCATGTAGCGCGGCGTGAAATCGGGCGGGGGCTTCACTTCTTTTGCTTTAAGCGGCTCCTCGGTTGGCTGGGTTAATTGTCCCACCTGCTCGGCAATTGCCTGCTCACGTTCTTTTGCCTTCTCGAATTCCGGCATACCAATGCTTGCCAGGTAAACGTTGAGATTGCGCTCACTCATGAACCCGCCAAGCCTGCCGCGGATCAATCCGATCATATTATTGACCCACGAAAATTTATAAGTGGATGGATTGGACTGTTCAGGAGTGACCTTTGAAGACGCTTTGTAAACGATCTGTTCGATGGCTTCCTTGCTGAAAGGATACGGAGACTCTGAGGATGGTCTCGCGCCCTTGCCGCGGTGGATACTGAACATCAATCTGACGTCGGTGGCAGTGATGGGCATTCCGTCGCGACTTCGGCCTTTAACTGACTGCGATTCCGGGTTCTGGTCGCGCAAGTCCACATAATGATCGCGGATATCAATCGCCTGCCTAAATCGTTCAAAGCCGTCCAATGTGGCTTTTCCGCCCGGTTCTTTTCCAGTCGGGCCGATGACATGCGGAGTGCCGTCAGGCTTTTCAAATAATGCGACTGAGTCTAGGTCTACAACAACTTTGCCGGGACCGCCGATCAAGTAATTGGGCGACTTGCGATGCGCCTCCGAAATGTCTCCCTGTGTAACGCGAATGGTTTCATCACTGCCGGAGAGCGCCACCTCCCAGATAAAACTCCGCGCGACGCTCACATCCTCCAACTCGAACACATCGGCAAGATAGATCGCGGCGGATTGCACGGCAATAAAGAACGGCGCGAGGAAAACGGGTAAATACTGAAAGACGCGGGGATCTGTAATTGCCCGCAGCGCGAAGAAGAAAAAGTCGGTAATGGGATCTCCCCCGACATACGTTTTTGCATAGGCAGGATTGAACAAATACAAAAAGATGCTCTGAATACGCTGTGTCCATAATCCCGGTGGATAATATCTTAAAGTGACCAGGAATCCGCTGATGAAAAACAAAATGAGCAAGTATTGCATGCGGCGCGCGGCTCTTTCGGGTCTCAAGTCGAATATACTGTTCAGGACCGCATTACCGAGACGAATGAACAACTCCTTGAAAAGGTTCTCCTCTTTTTGCAGAGCGGTTTCACCCGTGGAAATCGCGAGCGCAGTCATGAGCCATTTGCCTCGATCCACTTGAGGATCTCTTCCAGTTCCTGCTGCTCATCAACCATGTCTTTGCGTAATTGGTCATTGTTGATGATAATGGCGCGCGTGCGCATGAGAAGGGTCTTGAGCGTCCCTTTTACGCCCTCCGGCTTCTTTTGGATCAGATCGCGGCTAAGTTGGTCGGCATACTGGCGTATCGCCTTTTCCTGACCGGCGGATTTAACAATGTTCTGTCTTCGTTCAATCTGATCCTTCTCTCCTTTGGCGTTATTCAGCCAAGTAGCGGACCACCTGCTGATGATCGTGTCTTCTATGATCGGGTTGAGACGCAGGTTGCTGACGCTCGCGCTGCGAACCCTGAGTCCGCGATTCTGTAATAATTTATACTCCTGGCTGGGTATGGTTCCCTGTCCGCGCACACCATGGTCATCCAGAATATCCACCTCTGGCTGGGTCAGCCGCGCTTCGACCATCTCGTTGATCACTTGAAGCGCAGTTTTCTTTTGCGGTTCATATTTGCCGGCAGAAGCCGCGGATTGCGAAGCAGGCGCGCCTGCAACGGATTTTTGGGCTTTGTCTTCTTTCTTCGTCCCTTCCAGCCAATTGATCATCCTATCCATCCAGAGATTGATCTGGCGGATCATTATCGCAAGCCCATCCTGCATGGATTCGCGCCTCGCGCCGACTTGTATCGGCTGGCTAAGCAGGTCAATCTCCTCCTCGGTGGGTTGAGGCGATTGCGGCGGCGCAGGCGGGACTACTTGATCCGCTGCGAACAATTCATCGAGCGTGAATTTGGTGGCATACTCACGCCAGACATCCACAGCAAGGGAGGCAGGCATTTGATTCCAAGCGACGCGATGAGAATGCGAATCGGATGGAGCATTGGGATTGATCCCTTCTCCCAGAATCGCTTTGCGGATCGCTTCCTTATCCTTTTCTTCGTTTTCTTTCGCCTTCTTGGTGACGCCTGTCCGATACCCAAAACGGGAACCCGGTTGCCCTTCTTTTGGGAATCCCGTGTCCACTCTGAACGATACTGAAATATTCGGGATGATCTCGATGCCATCCCGCGTCAATGCGCTAACCTGTTTGCGGCGGTCCTGAATTTGGTTGTATTCCTCGTCGGTCTGATTTTCACTTTTTGCTTCGAAGGGTTTATCCGACTCTTTGGGACTAAGCGACTGGGATTGGATGTGCAGGTCCACAGTGCCGGCAATAGTCTCACCGTTTTCCATGAAATGTACGCCGGGCCCCATCGTCTGTTTGATTGCAACCGCCGAACGCGTTACCGCGGCGCTTGCCGAATCGAGCCACAGCACGCCGGGTCCTTTTTTCAACCTCTCGCCTGAGTGTTCTTTGATCACGCCGTTCTCTATGAACAACGCGGGCCCGTGCCCGCCGAAGAGATAGGTTAACAATCTGCTGAAGATTTTCTGGCGGTCACGGAAAGTGCGGACGGGCAGGACAAATTGCGCGAAGAATGCGATCCACAGAAGCAAAAGTGCAGGAAAGATGCAAGCCAGGTCAACGATAATATTCCCCAAGCCCGCCCGAATCTCACCTATGCGGAAAATTTGCCAGCCATAGACAACCAGCAAAATCGCCAGCCAAGCCGCAAAATAGAACCAGGGTCGTTTATAGAGAGGGATATCGTCCATGTGCTTGATTATTATAACAAAATCATGCAATCCGCCAACGATAAAACACAGTTACAATCGCTGAAATGCTTGGCGTAGAATTCCACTGCCACACCCATGCCTCAAAGGATTCGCTCACACGCCCTCAGGATCTGGTGGCTGTCTGCCGACGCAAGAGAATAGACCGCGTCATTATCACCGACCACAATACGATTGCAGGCGCGCAGGCGGCTCAATCACTGGACCCGCAACTGGTCATCGTGGGCGAAGAGATCATGACAACCCGAGGCGAGATCCTTGCCGCGTTTGTGAGCGAGGAGATTCCTGCAGGCTTATCTCCACAAGAGACAATCAGCAGGCTCAAAGATCAGGGCTCGTTCATCAGCGTGTCGCATCCGTTTGACAAATTGCGCGCGGGCGGCTGGCAGGAGGATGATTTGCTCGAGATCCTGTCGCAGGTTGACGCGATTGAGGTGTATAACTCGCGTTGCATGTTCCCAGCGTTTAATCGCGCGGCGCGCCAGTTTGCGGAGAGGCATAACGTGGCGGGAACAGTTGGTTCGGACGCGCACGCGGCGTTCGAGTTGGGGAGGTCGCTGATGGTGTTGGAGCAGTTTGAAGGTCCGCATGAGATGCGAAAGGTGATCCGCGCGGGTGTCCCGCGGGTGAAATGTTCGCCTCCGTGGTTCCATTTAATATCCCGTTATGCATCAATTCGCAGGAAGTTTTTGACTCAATCTTGACATCAATTTACAGGCATGATAACCTTGCATGCATCGTGCCCGGCTCGCCTTCGAAAGCGCAAAGGTGGACGGGCATAAAATTTTTCTTAGCAGGAGAGATGTAAGATGACAGAACGATATGTTGGTACGGTCAAATGGTTCAATGCCACAAAGGGCTATGGTTTCATCGGCCGCGATGGCGGGGAGGACGTGTTCGTCCATTTCAGCGCGATCCAGTCTGATGGCTACCGAAAATTGGAAGCCGAGCAGAAGGTGGAGTTTTCTGTTGAAGACGGCCCCAAGGGTCTGCAAGCTGCCAATGTGGTGCCCGTCTCGTAAGACTAAGCCTGCCGGCTAGCCGGCTTAAGTTTTGCGAACCAAACAGGGTTGCCGTGAGGTAACTCTGTTTTTTATTTATGGGGTGTGATTGTAACAACCTGAATGGGGGATAGAAGGATTTGCTCCCAATTGCAAAATTGTTATTTTTATGACATCTGTCATTTGTGTTCCCGGCTTGCATGTGTCTATAATGTACACCATTGAATTCCCACCCCGTAACTTTTGATCTCGCCGGACGACAGGATAACCAATATGGGATTTTTGAACCTATTTAAACGCGATACAGATAAGCATAAAGTTCTGACTTCGGCACAGGTGGTACCTGATTCTGCGCGTTGTGTGCAGTGTGGAATTTGTACATATAACTGCCCGATCGGTATTGATGTGCGGGCGTATGCCTGGCGCGGGGAGCCTGTTGTAAACAGTCGATGCTTGACGTGCGGCGAGTGCGTGGCGCGCTGTCCGCGCGGTGTTTTGCGTTTCGAACAAACGGATTTATTTGTTAAGAAGGCGTTATGAAGAAATATGTGATAATCGGCACAGGTGTTGCGGGCATAGCCGCCATTGAGGCGATCCGTTCCGTAGATTCGGCTGGGGAAATTACTCTGATCGGCGACGACCCGTACGGTTTCTACTCACGGCCTGGGCTTGCTTATTACCTAACCGGCGAACTCCACGATAAGGCTTTATTCCCGCGTACTTCAAATGAATTTCGCAAACTTAATTTCCGCTATATCAAGGGACGCGCGACGCGGATATTGCGCGAGCATAACTCAATCGAGGTGGAGGGCCGCCCTCCCGCGTTTTATGATCGTTTGCTCCTGGCTGTCGGCGCGCGCGCCACGCCGCTTGAAGTGCCTGGGGCTAAACTTGCAGGCGTATTCAAACTTGATCACTTGAATGACGCGAAATCCATAATTGGCATGGCGCGGCGAAGAAAAACTGCGGTTGTAACGGGCGGTGGAATTACGGCGCTCGAAATGGTTGAGGGCCTTGTCTCTCACGGTATGAAAGTGCATTATCTATTGCGCGGCGATCGTTATTGGAGCAATGTGTTGGATGAGGCTGAGTCCCGTATTGTCGAACATCGCTTGAAGGAAGAAGGCGTAAAGCTACATTTTCACACCGAGCTCAGCGAGATTTTGGGAAAGGATGGGCGCGTGAGGGGGGTTCGTTTACAAGATCAAAGCATATTGAAATGCGACCTCATTGCATATGCAATTGGGATTCGTCCGCGTGCGGCATTAGCCAAAGATACGGGTCTGCAGGTTGATCGCGGCATTCTGGTCAATGAATATTTGCAGACCAATGATCCCTCCATCTTCGCGGCCGGCGATGCGGCGCAGGTCTATGATCCTCTGTCAAAGCGTTCGATACTCGATAGTCTCTGGGGGCCCGCGCGCCAGCAGGGATATGCGGCTGGACTCAATATGGCCGGCAGGAAAACGATATACGTCAAGTCCCCGCCGTTCAATGTGACGCGCCTGGCAGGAATCACAACGACCATTATCGGCGCGGTGGGAAGCGGGCATGACGATGACCTGGTCGGTATTGCGCGCGGCGACAGTGAAACGTGGCGGCAACTTCCTGATTCCATGGTGGCACAGACGGGATTCGAGGTGAACCGTCTGCGTTTGCAGGTGGGGGAGAAAACTTTGCTTGGCGCAATTGTGATGGGCGATCAGAAGTTATCCTTCCCGCTCGAAAAGATCATTTCAGGCAATATGGATATTTCACCGATCCGTGAACGATTGCTGATGCCGAAGGCAAAGGTCGGCGATATCGTCGCCGAGTTTTGGGCGGGAACACAGACGCGCATGATGTAGTAATCAAGTTACGCGCCAAAACCGCGCCCTCGCTGAGGAGAAGATAAGAGCGAGGCGGGTCTTCGAGGAGAATGCATGCTAAAAAACAACGCAGAACTTTGGACAGCATTCGTTGCCGCCATCTTTATCACGCTGATTTATGGCGTTGTGACCTACTTTACGCGCGGCATTCCACCTGCTGGCGATTTGTTTGGGCATGGCATGGGGATTCTGGGATTCATACTGATGCTTATGACGGAGACTCTTTATAGTCTTCGCAAGCGAAGCCGCAGTGTAAAGTGGGGAAGGATGTCCATCTGGCTTCAATTTCACATTTTTACGGGACTTGTGGGACCTTATATGGTTCTGCTTCATACCTCGTGGAAATTCAACGGGATCGCCGGCGTGACCACCTTGTTTACCATTGTGATCGTCATCAGCGGGTTTATCGGCCGTTATATCTTTACCCGCATCCCGCGTACGGCGGATGGGCTTGAGATTCAAGGCGGCCTTTCTGAGCAGGCCCTCAAACAGGCGCGTCGTTTGATGGCGCTCTGGCACACGATTCATATTCCAATCGGAATCGCGTTGTTTATTTCCGCGTTTGCGCATATCGGCGCGGCGCTATATTACTCCACCTTCCTAAAATAAACAGGAATTGCGGATGCGTAGAACTCGCCTGGGTTGTCTATCTGGAACTGGTCTCATTGCCGCGCTCATCACGTTGCTAGCCATCGCGGGGTATGGCTTCGCGAGCGGCAGTGTGATGTTCAGTCCGGGCGCGCTCAATGCAGTCCAGGGGCAGATGATCGGCGGGGTCACCTCTCACGCAGAAATAGAAGACTGTGCCGCCTGCCATGCCGCGCCTTGGGAAGCCGACAGCATGGATGACCGTTGTGTCGTTTGCCATACGGATGTCCCTCCGCAGTTGAGTGACATTAACACTGAACACGGAAGAATGATGAAGATTGACCCCAGCGCGCAATGCCGCGACTGTCACCCCGAACATCATGGGTTCGACGCGCCGCTGACCGTGTTAGAGGGCTGGAAGTATCCCCATCAGTTGTCGGGGTTTTTCCTGGACGCGCACCAGTTCAAGGCTGAGAATGGTCCGTTCAAGTGTACTGATTGTCACGGAAGCGACGTGACGACTTTTGACATCAACACCTGCTCGGCGTGTCATGGTCAGATTGATGTGGCGTTTACAGTGGCTCATATTGCCTCGTTCGGGCCCGTCTGTCTCGACTGTCATGATGGCATTGACAGCCTCGGAAAGAATTTTACACACGTCAATTTTTCGTTCAAATTAACCGGCAAGCACGCGGCAGTCCCATGTGAGAAATGTCATGCCAATGCCCATATTAAAGCGGACTTCAAAACAGCCGCGCAGGATTGTGCTTCGTGTCACGTTAATGATGATCCACATGGCGGGGCTTTGGGAAAGGATTGCGCCGCCTGCCATTCTCCTGAAGGATGGAAGCCTGCGCAATTCGACCATAACCAAGCCGCCTTCAAACTAACGGGCGCGCACGAGAAGGTAGCTTGCGTGAACTGCCACCTTGATAAGGTGTACAAAGGCACGCCGATGGATTGTTTCGCGTGCCATAAACAGGATGACCATCATCAGGGTCAATTGGGAACAGATTGCGCCTCCTGTCATAGACCCACAAAGTGGATGGACGTTACATTCGACCATGATAAATCTGCCTTCCCATTGAGCGGCAAGCATGAGAGTGTCCTGTGTGCGAGTTGTCATAAGAACGACATTTACAAAGGAACGCCAAAAGATTGCGCGTCCTGTCATGTGGATGTTCATTTCGGGCAGATGGGGAAGGATTGCGCCAGGTGTCATAACACCGGTGATTGGAAGAAGGTCATTTTCGATCACAACAAGACGGCATTTCCGTTGAATGGTCTGCATACGAGCGTCGCTTGTAAATCCTGCCATGCGAATGGCGTGTTCAAAGGCACGCCGAAGAATTGCTTTGCATGTCATGCCGCAAAGGATATACACAAAGGACAGTTCGGCACGGATTGCGGTGTTTGCCATAATACCAGCGGCTGGAAGAACGTAACTTTTAACCATAATAAGACGGCATTTCCATTGTCTGGCACGCATACTACCGTTGCCTGTACAGCGTGTCACGTGACCAATGTTTTCAAAGGCACACCCAAGGACTGTTTCTCATGTCACGCCGCGAAAGATGCTCATAAGGGCCAGTTTGGTAAGGACTGTGGATCATGTCATAAGCCCACGCGCTGGCTGGATGTGATCTTCGACCATGGCAAGGCTGCCTTTCCGTTGAATGGCATGCATACGAGTGTCGCTTGTAAATCCTGCCATGTGGACGGTGTGTTCAAAGGCACGCCCAAGGATTGTTTCTCATGTCATGCCGCGAAGGACGCGCACAACGGTCAGTTTGGAACAAATTGCGGAACCTGCCACAACACCAGCGGCTGGAAGCCCGCGAGTTTCGATCATAACCTCGCCGCGTTCAAATTGACTGGTATGCATACGACTGTACCATGCCAGTCATGTCATATCAACAATGTGTATAAAGGCACACCGATGGATTGTTTCTCGTGTCATGCCGCGAAGGATGCACACAATGGTCAATTCAGCAGGAATTGTGGAACCTGCCATAATACCAGCGGCTGGAAGCCCGCGAGTTTCGATCATAACCTCGCCGCGTTCAAGTTGACGGGAATGCATACGACCGTTCCATGTCAATCATGTCACAGCAACAATGTATACAAAGGCACACCGATGGATTGTTTCTCATGTCACGCGCCGAAAGATGCTCACGACGGTCAGTTTGGCACGAATTGCGGAACCTGCCACAACACTAGCGGCTGGAAGCCTGCCAGCTTCGATCATAACCTTGCCGCGTTCAAGTTGACCGGTATGCATGCCACAGTTGCATGTACGGCATGTCACATCAACGGTGTTTTCAAGGGTACGCCCATGGATTGTTATTCGTGCCATGCGGCGAACGACGCGCACAACGGTCAATTCGGCACGAATTGTGCCCAATGCCACAACCCAGGCGGCTGGAAGAATGTGACCTTCGACCACAATTCGACTGCATTCCCCCTAACAGGTATTCACAGTACGCTGAATTGCTCGAGTTGCCATGTCGCAGGGCAGTACACGGGAACTCCCACCGCATGTGCTGCATGCCACATGGAGCCTGCCTTCCATGCTGGGGTGTTTGGAACAGATTGTCAGCAATGCCATACCACATCTGCCTGGTCTCCGGCGCAGTTCATCGGATCGCATCCTACCTATAATGGAACGGATCTGCTGAGACACCATGGCGCGACATGTAAAACCTGCCATACCACTGTCGTCACTCAATTTACATGTCTTGCATGCCATGACAGCAATACTCCGTAGAATATAATGAATTCAGCGAAGAAGATATAATAGAGTTTGGTTTGAGAGAAAGTGCCTGAGAATCGCTTGAGGTGTTAATAGGCTCGAGCCGCCACCCCTCGCGAAGCATCCCTTCGGAGATGGCGGCGTTTTTTTGTAAATCTTGCGCCGAGGACGGCATAGAGATCAAGTTCAAATACTGAGACAGATTTTGGAATTGGGGACAAACGGATCAACTATCACGATACAATATCGCCTGAAGCGATATGCAAAAAAGGCGGCTCGGCTGTCTCACAAGTACAGGAATTATTTCCGCGCTGGTCACAGTTTTGATCATCGCGGGTTTTGCTTATGTGCGCGGTGGGTTGCTGTATAACCCAGGTCCGCTCAATGCACAAAGTGGAAAGATGCTGGGCGGGGTCACATCTCATGCACAGATAGGCGGCGATTGCGAAGCCTGTCATGCCGCGCCCTGGGAATCAGCAGCGATGGCTGATCGCTGCGTGATATGTCACATAAATGTTGCATCACAGATTCAGAATGATGCATCCATGCACGGCGCGATCATGCATGATAACCCCACTTTCGTTTGCCGCGATTGTCACCCTGAACATCGCGGCGCAGACGCCCAACTTACGGTGATGGGAGGCGCCGACTTTGATCACAGCCTGGGAAAGTTCTCGCTGACGGGTGGCCATGCAGAGCTGGCTTGTGAGCAATGTCATGGTTCGAGTCAATTTGCAGGCTTGTCAACTTCATGCGCGAGTTGCCATGCTGATCCTGCTTTTCATGCCGGGATGTTTGGCTTGGATTGCGCGGGATGCCATACGACAAGTGATTGGTTTGCCCGCTATAATGGTCCGCATCCGAGTTTTGGCGAGCACGGCGGAATCAATCACGAAGGCGCAATCTGCCGCGACTGCCACACGCAAACGATGCGCGCTGCGACATGCACAATGTGCCATGAGAACAACAATCCCGGCGGTGAAAGCGAAGGAGAGGGCGGCTGAGAAAATCAATTTGTAAGGAACTTCCGACAATCCAAACCCAATGAGCCAACCAACATTCAACTCACGTCGTTCCCCTGTGTATGGCAAAGGCGGGATGGTTGCCACATCGCAGCCTCTTGCAACAGCGGCTGGACTCGAAATTCTCGCGAAGGGAGGCAACGCTGTGGATGCCGCAGTTGCGGCGGGCGCGGCGCTCAACGTGACTGAACCAACCTCCACTGGAATCGGCGGCGATATGTTCGCGCTGTATTACTCTGCGGATACAAAACGCGTTTCTGCTCTCAACGGATCGGGACGCGCCCCTGCGTCACTTACACTTGATCGGCTAAAGAAAGAAGGATTCTCATCTGACATCCCTCCTTTCCACGCGCATACGGTGACTGTCCCCGGCGCCTGCGCGGGCTGGTTTGATCTGATCGAAAAACATGGATCACTTTCGATGGCTGATGTTCTCGCGCCTGCGATTCGACTTGCAAGTGAGGGATTCCCTGTCGCGCCGCTCACGTCTTATCATTGGCAACGCGGCGTGCAGAGGCAATTGGCTTCTGCTCCGAATGGACGTGAGTTGACGATTGATGGCCGCGGACCCAACGCGGGCGAAATCTTTCGCAACCCCGGTTTGGCGCGTACACTCGACACAGTTGCGCGCGGAGGGGCGTCAGCGTTTTATCGGGGTGAGATAGCGGACGCAATTGTCAGCGTAGTCAAAGAGGCGGGTGGATGTATATCCGCAGATGATCTCGCGTCGCATGTGTCTACATGGGAGTAGCCGATCTCGGTCACATATCGCGGGTTGCGAGTCTATGAATGTCCGCCCAGTGGACAGGGCATCACTGCGTTGATTGCGTTGAACATCCTCGAAGGATTTGATTTAGCGTCGCTTGCATCACTCTCAACTGAACGATTGCACTTAATGATCGAAGCCATGCGACTCGCGTTCGCAGATTCGCGCTGGTATGTCGCTGACCCAGCTTTCTCAAACATCCCTGTCAGGGAGTTGTTATCCAAAGCATACGCGACTGAACGCCGCAAATTGATTGACCCAAGACGCGCAACGATTGACCCGAAACGCGGCACACCTGTCTCTTCATCGGATACAGTGTATCTCAGCGTCGTGGATAAATTCGGCAATGCCTGTTCGTTTATCAACAGCAATTACATGGGGTTCGGCACAGGTATCGTCCCGAAAGGCTGGGGCTTCACACTCCAAAATCGCGGACATAACTTTGTTCTCGATCCGAACCATCCCAATTGTCTCGCGCCGCGCAAGCGACCTTATCATACGATCATCCCCGCGATGGTTACGCGTCCCCCTTCTCCTGACGGGAGCCCCGCGGGGATGTTTCGCGAGGGAGCCGGGGGTGAGGGAGAATCCTTGTATGCCTCCTACGGCGTCATGGGCGGATTCATGCAGCCACAGGGACACGTGCAGGTCCTCTCCGCGCTCGTGGACGTTGGGCTCGATCCTCAAGCCGCATTGGATTTGCCGCGCTTTTGTATTGATGTGGAAGAATCAGGCGGACGCGTTGCAATTGAAGATGGGATACCTGACGAAACATTCTCAGGCTTGAAAAAGATGGGACACCCTGTTTATTTTGTCTCTGGTTACGACCGCGCCTTGTTTGGCAGGGGGCAGGTGATTTTACGCGATGCTGAAACAGGCGTACTCTGCGCAGGGAGCGATCCACGCGCGGATGGGTGCGCGATGACGTTGGCATGATTCCCTAATTTGGGTGTGTGTTAAAATTCAGTCATCCAAATTTTGAAGAGAAAAGATGACTGTACGGTCCTTTACCTGGATATCGTTTTATCAGGAACTGGCGAAAAAACTGGCTGGCTGGGAAAAACGTCAGAAAGAACTTATTGCCTTCCTGGAAACTCTCCGCACTGAGGGATATGTCATCACGCCTCTCAATGATAAAGATAACGACGGAGCTCGATTCCTTCTCAAAGAGATCGATCCGTTTACCTTCTTCGGCGTCTTCAACCGGGGAATAGGATACGATCAGCGCCTTGCCATTCTTGTCCGCATGAAACAGCATTTCGAATTGCAAGGTGAGTTACCTGAAGATTTCAATGGTATACCTGTTCTCAATAATTTGAAATCGTGGTTTTTCCCTTACCGGGACTCAAGAGATACAAATGACGTCGGGCGGCTGTGGCGCGTTTTCCAATTGGCACTTGGAGAAAACCCCTTGAAGAAGAAACAGTTTCTTCAGGCATTTGATGAAGCGCTGACCGTCAAACAGACCAATGTGAATCTCACGATGGGTTTATTTTGGATTCGTCCGGATACCTTTTTGAATCTGGATCAAGTCAATCGCACACATTTAGGCATCAGGTTACCTCCCGGCGGTTTGACTTCGAAATTTTATGCCGAGACCGTACAACGCTTCCGGGCTGGCAAAAAGCCTTTTCCTGAAATATCGCTTGAGGCATGGGGAGCAGGAAATGAGCGTGCAGGAATGATTTCTGAATCAAAACGACCACAATACCGCACGAAGGAGGCAATAAATTATTGGCTTGTTGGTGCTTACTGGGATGACAGAGATCCAGCCGACCAGACGGAGCGCTTTCTCGCAGAAGGCATCTGGGAGAACGGATACTATAACCGCTACATCGACGATGTCATGTCCATGCGCGTGAACGATAGGATTGCGATCAAAGCCGCTTCGACTCAGCGCAAGAGCCTGCCCTTTGACAATCGAAATAAAACTGTCTCACGCATGGTCATCAAAACGATTGGAACAATCGTAGCAAACCGAAATAATGGCAGGATCGTTGAAGTGGAATGGGATCATGATTTCGTAGAGAAGTCATGGTATTTTTACACCAATAGGAACACACTCTGGCATCTAAGAACCGACGAAGGATATAAACTTAGGGAATTGTCCGGGAAACTAAAAGACTTCGTCTGGTACGGAAAAGAACAAGATTATGCCTGGTTTGCAAAGTTATGGTGGGATGCCGATGAAATCACCAGTGATGATGAGGATGTAGTGAAACAACCATACAGTGTAGAGGATATCATTTCCTCCGGCGCGTTTCTAACCGAGGAAGAATTGAGTCAAATTCTTGAAAGATGGATTGCCAAGAAAGCGATGATTTTACAAGGAGCACCCGGGGTTGGGAAAACCTTCCTGGCGCGCAAGTTGGCATATGCACTGATGAAAGCAGTCGATCATGACCGGCTGGAAATGGTGCAATTTCATCAATCTTATTCTTATGATGATTTCGTTCGAGGGTATCGTCCCCTGCCCGGCAAAGCGGGAAATTTCGGTTTGCAAAACGGTGTGTTCTACAACTTTTGTCAAAAAGCGGCGAATGATCCAGACCAGGAATATGTATTTATCATTGACGAGATCAATCGCGGCAACTTGAGTCAGATTTTTGGCGAATTGCTCATGCTTATCGAGCATGATAAGCGAGGTCCAGATTTTGCGCTTCCACTGGTATACCGAAATGAGGATGAACCGCGCTTCTACATCCCATCAAATTTGTATTTGATCGGTTTAATGAATGTCGCAGACCGTTCACTCGCTATGGTGGACTATGCTTTACGTCGTCGCTTCGCATTTGCAACCCTGAAACCACAATACGAAAGTGACGTATATCGTCAATGGCTACTGGATCGGTCAATGAATCTCGAGCTCGTCAATTTGATCGTGGACCGAATGACAGCATTGAACAAAGAAATAAAGAATGATCCCTTACTCGGAGAAAATTATCAAATCGGTCATAGCTTCTTTTGCCCGAGGAGCGATAATTTTGCAGGATTAGACACGGATTGGTTTTACAGAGTTATAAGAACAGAAATCGTGCCATTATTGAAAGAATACTGGTTCGATAACCAGACGAAAGCTGAAGAAGCCGAGCGGAGACTCCTGGCATAATGCCTGCAACCTCCTCTATGGATTCCATCCAGTACACAGAATACGGCATTCCCATCCGTAACCTGTGGCATATGTTGTTGTACGCCTGGAATGAAGTGCCGATACAATCTCATTGGTCATTGGAGGATGTCGAAGACGCGCCAACTCTGGATGCATTGTTAGCTTCCATATTGGCAAAACTTATCAGGCAACGGATGCGTATCGGTTTAGGACGCAGTTATGTGAACAAGAACGAATCCATCCAGGGAATACGCGGACGGATCAACTTCCCCGAAAGCCTGAGACAACGCACTTTTGAACGCAGAGAGGCATATTGCGAATTTCAGCAATTTAGCGCGAACTCGCCGAAGAACCAGATCGTTCGGAGCACGCTGGCGCGTTTAGTCCAAATAGGGAATTTTGGCCCTGACCATAACAAAGCGGAACAATTGCGTCACGACTTACGCAAGTTGATACAAGCGCTCGATGGCATCGACCTAATAGAACTACAATCAGATTTCATCCGTAGACAGCAATTGGATCGCAATGATCATGATTATCGCCTGATGCTTGCGGTCTGTGAACTCATTTTGCAACGACAAATGCCAACGGAAGTAACAGGCGAACATACCTCGCCCGTAATAGATCATGATGCATTAATTTTGTACAATGTTTACGAACGATTCGTAGCAAACTTTTACCGCATCCACTTGAAGGAATATACCGTGCGGGCGCAATCCCGTCTTTCCTGGCATGCGAAATACGACAATCCCTACCTCCCCTCCATGCAGCCTGATCTGATTATTCAAGATAATCTTTCTGGCGAAATCATCGTGCTGGACACGAAATTTACCGCGAAAAGTTTGATCGAAAACGAATGGGGCAAGGAAATATTCGATTCATCCCACTTGTATCAATTGTATGCGTATCTAAGTTCACAAAAGCATATTTCAGGGGAACATCAGAAGGCGTCGGGTATTCTGTTATATCCGGCTGTTCATTACAGATTGTCTGAAAGAATTGAGCTGCAAGACCACGTGATACGAATCGAGTGCATTGACCTTGCCGCCTCGTGGCAGGAGATTGAGGGGCAATTGCTTAATTTGGTTACAAATACAGTTAAAAACAAAACTGCCACAGGGTCCGAGTGCCAGTGACAGTCTTGAGGGAAAACCTTAGTAATCGCGCTGTACTTGTTTTCAGCCTGTCTTTGCAAGCGGATGACAGTGATCAGTTGCAAAACAACCATCAAAGCTGCGGCCCATTCCGAGACCACATGCGCGGTGTGGACAGTGCGCACCATCTGCGATTGAACCTCCGGTGTGGCGGTATTCAATATAAGTCGATCTACAAGCGGGATAATGTGGAAGACTCCATTGAAGACGAGCGGGGCATTCGTGATAAAGATTGTCCAGCGGATATACCAGGGTATCTCTTTAATGGCTAGTTGCAGAGTCATGGATAAGAGCATAACCAGGATAAAAATT
The DNA here is from genome assembly GCA_964543585.1 of uncultured Anaerolinea sp. GTDB lineage: Bacteria > Chloroflexota > Anaerolineae > Anaerolineales > Villigracilaceae > Defluviilinea. The sequence continues at coordinate 19,755 of CAZIYY010000040.1, forward strand.
TTGATCAACCAAGTCATCGGGCCAAAAACCACGGTATAGTAACCAATGATGGTGGAGAGAATGGGCGCCGGAATCACATCCGATGTAATGCCCGAGGCCTGCGTATCCGCCATCAACAAAAACCAGTGCATGCAAAAGATAAAACTTGCGGAACACAAGAGCAGGGGTGGAACAATGGCTCGAATAGCCGACATAATGGGGTTGGAAGAGACTTTCATCAGTTGGTTTCTCCCTTGCGGTAGTTTAAGAATGGCGGCTATTTTACCAGATAAATCGCCTCCCCTTAATACTCTCCCACAAACTTTTCGTGGACCCAGAGGAACTCCTGGCGTTTGTTCAGCACGCGGACGAGACCGCCGAAGCCGGGGTCTTTGGCTTTGAGCAGGGCGTGGAGTTCGCGCAGGGATGCGCTATCAGCGCGGATGGCTGTACCGTGTTCGAGTGCCGTTGCATCAGCCGCGCCGAAGAATTCACCAACTTTGGTTGATTCGCCGAGGGTGGCGTCAATGACACTCTTGCCAAAATCAAGTTGTTCTTCGATCAATTTATAGGCGTTTTCATCCAGCGCGAGTTTTACGGCAGACGATGCAACTGGCAGAACCATGCCCAATGTGCCAGTCAGGAATTTTAGGTAGGGACTTGCTTTCTTGAACCATTCGCGGTCGAGATCGAGTTCGTAGACGCCCTTCTTGCTATCGGTGCCATTGAGCGCAGGGAGCGGAAGGCGTGAATGTTCGCACCACAATACCAAACGGAATTGGGCTCGAATCCATTCTTTGGGGTTGAAGTGACTACGATCCAGCGGGAAGAGGCTGAACAGGCGCGGACCTTCTTTGGCTTCGTCGGTGAGGACTTGAAGCAAATCGGTGTAGCTCTTGTCCACACGGCTGAGAATGCTTTTGGTGTTTGCATTGACTTCGTCCAACTTGCCTTTGATAGTCGCGAACTCTTTCTGCAAGTCATCCAATGAAATAGGTTGTGTCGCGGCAGGAGCATTGAGCAAGAGACTGTCAATGCTTTGCCAGTAGTTACAAGTAGAACAAGGTTGTTCAGGGCGACCGCGTTTTTTGTTCTCGATCAGTTTTTCAACTTCAAATAATCCCAAACACGGTTTTGGATTCAGGCATGGCACGGTCACATCGCAACGCAGACCTTCCCAAAAACTTTCGACGAGATATTTCACTTCTTCGGTCAGCATGGCAAGGAAGCGTTCGGGATACGGCGCGCGCACGGTGATGTGGACATCGTTGCCTTTGTGTTCAAGAAAGGCGCGTCCGTTGTAGGCGTTATCCAAGACCAGCCCGCGCTGCCAGTGGACGCTGTCGTTGTAGTCGACGCGTCCGAGCGAGTATTTATGCAGACGGACGATCAACTGGTAAAACAATCCTTCGGCGGTTGCAGATTGACCAGTTTGTTTATCTACAATGCGGCAGATTTGGACTTGTTCGATATCGCCTGTTGAAGGAGTTGAAATCCATGTGGTTGCAAAATTTTCGGGGCGATTGTCTTGGACGAGTTGGGCGATTAAACTCTGAGGGTCAGAGTCGCCCATTGGGGAAAGAGCAGGCACGGGGTAGGAAAGATCGAAGCGTCCCATTAAGGCGAGAAAGATTCGGTGGAGAGAATCTGGATAACGAGTATCCGCTGGACGAGTCGGGTCATCCCATAATTGACCGAGGCGCGAGAATTTCACCAAACCGTGCGCGGCGCGCGTTTGCTCATCGTCGAGAACGTAACTCATGGCGGTGGCGAGCCAATCGGGGCGCAGGATGACGATGTCGCGCAGGGCGGGGTCGTTTTCGTAATGCGTGAGATGACCGAGGCGGTGCGAGATGGTGATGAAGAGGCGCGCGATTTCATCGTCCATGTTATGGGCGCGGCAGATGGCGAGAACTTCATCCAAAGGCAGGTAGGGAACACCCCTGGCTTGGAGGGCGACGCGGACATCGGCAAAACTTTTTGGCACGGAACGACCGACTTCGGGCAGTGTGGCGGCAACGCGGGCGATGGCTTGTTTGAGTTCTGCGATGCCTTTGCGGTGACCTTGTGCATCGGGTTTGCTATCCACGAAGAAAAAGTCCGCGACGGTTTCTTTGCCGAAGGTATCCCACAGTTCCTGACGGTCAATATCGGGCTGGCGTTGTTGAGGTCCGCCGTGCGTGGCAACGACAATGATCTTGGCGCTCGGCTCGCGACGTTTGATTAGTTGAATCCATTCCTTGACGAAGCCCTGCTGGGGACCTTCGCGCAGCTTCCACACGACGAGGTAGACAGCGGGCGCGCTGAAGAACAACTGGTGTGTGGGACGATAGACGCGCTGACCGCCGAAGTCCCAGCCGTTGAGGGTGATTTCTTTTTGGGTATCGGGGTTGGTGACTTGGAAGGATTTGATTTCAATGCCGTGTGTGGAGGGATGCTCCTGCCATTCTTTGCCAAGCAGGGCATCCATCAAACAGGTCTTGCCTACTTCACCTTCGCCGACAAGGATGAGTTTTGCTTCGTTGAGAATAATTTGTCCTTCGGCTTTGGCGCGCAGGTAGGCTTTGACAGCGTCGATGCCTTCTTCGTCTGCTTTGGCAAGTTCAGGGTTGAGGGGGTTGTCAGAGAGGTCAAGACTCCGCAAATTATCAAGTTGGACAAAGGAAGAAGGAATATCAATAATATAATTATCTCCAAGATACAGGTATTCCAATCGCGTGAGTTGTCTCATCATATCTGGAAGTGCTTTCAATTTGTTACCAGAAAGATTTAGTGATTGCAATTCTATGAGTTGTCCAAGCGACTCTGTCAATGAAGTCAATAGGTTGTGGGAGAGATCCAATTCCTGCAAATGAATGAGATCGCCAAGCGACTCTGGAAGTGCGGTCAAGTGGTTGTTCGACAGACTCAGCGACTGCAACCGCGTGAGATTGGCGATTGAATCTGGTAATGTCGTCATTTGGTTGCTCGAAAGATATAGTAAGTGCAATTTTGTAAGCCGACCCAATGCCCTTGGGAGTGTTACTAACTCGTTGCCGTGAGAATCCAGTGTCTGTAACTGTAAAAGATAACCAAAAGACTCAGGCAATTCAGTTATTTTGTTGTTATGAATATTTAGCAATAGTAACTTTGTTAACTGGCTTAATGATTCTGGTAATGTCGAAATCTCATTGTTGTGAAGATCCAACAATCGCAATTGCACCAGTTGCCCTATCCAGTCTGGTAATTCTGTTAGTTGATTATTGAAGATATTCAATAACTGTAATCGTGCAAATTGGCATACGTACTCTGGTAATAATGTTAATTGGTTATAGTGGAGATTTAGCGACTGCAACTGTGTGAGTTGTCCCAGCGACTCTGGCAGTTCAGTGAGTTTCATATTATCGGGTGTATCCCACTTATTGCTGAGATCAAGTTCTGTTGCACCTGAGCGCCGCGCTTCTTCGATTTTCTTTTCTGCTTGGAGGTAGGCTTGGTCATGAGGCATGGTAAGGACCCCTCTGCCCCTGTCGGGGCATCTCCCCCAAGGGGGAGAAATTGGGATGCGGATTTGAATTCGGGCATCGAATTGGAAGGCGGGATGAATAAGGATTTTTCATCGAGAGGTATTTTAACCGCAATCGTGTTGGTTGGTGCACGTAGGGGCGATGCATTGCATCGCCCCTACAATAATGCCATCACGCTTTACGGCAATGGATCGTTGCGTGGGTTGTTTTCGTCCTCGTCCCACAACGAGGGGTTGGCGTTGATGTAATCGGATTTGTTTTGCAGGTCTTTCTCGTCGCGGATGATATGCTCATAATAATTTCTTTGCCAAATGCCCGTGGCGTTTAATTCCCGTCCGACGCGTTTTGTAACCGCCGATTTGAAGGATCCGACAATTGCGCCCAATGAACGCGGTGTCGCACCATGCGGACGCGAATTTGGTATGCGTAGGGGCGACGCATGCGTCGCCCCTACGGTTGTGGATTCGTCATTGCGTATCACAATAATCCCATGCGCATGATTCGGCATGATTACATACGCGCCCAATTCCACGAATGGGAAATGATCGGGAATCGCGCGCCAACATTCGTCCGCGATTTTACCGAATTCATTCAGGATCATTGCCTCATTGACGATTTCACCAAACAGGCAATCGCGGTGATACGTCACAATGGTGACATAATACGCGCCCGCTTGGGTGTAGTCATATCCCTTCAAGCGGATGGATTTTCTATGATGTTTTTGCGGATCGAATTTTGGACGCGTGTCACGCGCCATGGGTGTGTGCCTTTCTGGGGGAGGGTGCAGACCTGACGGGTTTCCGCGAGTCGCGCACAATCCCAAATCCACGACCACGCACGCGACTCGATTCACAGCGGCGCGCATAAAACCTGTCAGGTCTCTGATGGGAGTTATTAGAAGGTATTTTACTTCGGAAGGATGGCAGGATGAAGACTGAAAGGTGAATTGTTGGGTTTATAATTGGAGCGATGACCGAACCCAACATCAAAGACTGGAAGGATGTGATTTTCCATGACAGACCAGAAGCTTCGCAATCTTCTTGAACAACTTCAGAGCGAGATTAAACAAACCCAATCTGTGGACGACAAGGGACAGGAGTTTTTGCGTGATCTGGATGCGGACATCCACGAACTGCTTGCGCGTTCTGAGGGGGAGCGAACCCAGCCCCAACCCTCAATCGTCCGCCGCTTGCAGGATAGCATTGACCATTTCGAAGCGACGCATCCCACTCTCACCGCCACACTCTCACGGATGCTGGACATCCTGAACAACGCCGGGATTTGATGAATAATCATGGCAAAACTCATCCCCGCATCTGAACGCCTCCTCCGCGCCCGCAAGCTGATCCAGCAGGCGCGCGATTTTCCTGTGCCTGAAGGTGGATTGGGCAAGAGTGACTTTTCCTATATCGCGCAGGTCAAAGATTTGTTGCGGCAGGCGCGCGATATGGTCAAGTTTATCCCGCAAACCGCGGGCGTCTCTGTTGAGATGAAGGATGAAGTCAAAAAGATTTACGAAGAAGCCGACCAGGCGAATCGCGAGATATTGTATTGATGTTTGAATGAGTGTATACTTCTCAGGAACTGTTGGATTTGGTCTGTCTCCCTTGCAACCTTTTGGTCTGGTCAGGGTTGTTAGTTGTGTAAATCAAAACCCATTCAGAGGAGGCAGAAATGTCCAACATTGAAAGTGAACGTAGTCCGCTTCTTTCGGCACGCCAGGTTGGTGTGGCGGCGGCCTTCGGCGGCGCGGCGCTGGCTGTTGTGCTGGCTGGGATCACCATTCCGATCCCTGGCACCATCGTGGTCACCGATCCGCGTGAGATCTTCACCACCACCGGCGCCTCGCTCACTGGCCCGATCGGCGGGATCGTGATCGGTATTCTGGCTGGCATCGCCGAGCCTGGCATTCCACTGGCAAGTCTGCTTGCTCATATCATCGGTGGGATTTACAGCGGGTTTGTCTATAAGAACTTGAGCTGGCGCTTTGGTGCGAATCGGATCCAATCACTGGTCTTGTGGGTCGTGCAGGTTATAGGGTATTACACACTTGTGGTCGTTCCTCTTTTTGTGGCCGGCATCCTGTTGTTCTATCCCGATCCTGCGAATGGTACCTTCTTTAGTTTCCTCGGTGTGCTGGAAGCGTCTGTGATTCCCGAAATGATCTTTACCACCACTGTCACGACTATTATCATGGCTGCCTTACCGGAACGCTACCGCCGACCGTTGTGGTAATTCGGTTTCAGATTCCGTCCGATACATTCCAATGATACCAAGTCGCAACACAATTGTTGCGACTTGGGTTATATTAAGCTTGAGCAACTATGGAATACGACATCGAATTTCAAAACGTATCATTTCGCTACGCGGGCGCAGAAAAAGACGCCTTGCGTCAGATCAACATAAAGATCAAACCCGGCGAAATTGTGCTGGTCACCGGCCCGGCAGGCAGCGGCAAAACCACCCTTTGCAGTTGCATCAGCGGCTTGGTGCCCCATTATCACGAAGGCAAAATAACCGGGCAAGTGATTGTCCGCACTCACGACACGCAGCGCGCCCGCATTGGAGGGCTTGCTTCCCTGGTAGGGATGGTATTCCAGGACCCGGATAGCCAGCTGGTTACCAGTAGCGTCGCGGACGAAGTGGCATTCGGCCCGGAGAATCTGGGTGTGCCCCGTCCCGAGATCAATGAGCGCGTGACGGATGCATTATCAGCTACGCGTTTGACCGGTTATGATGACCGTGAACCGCATAATCTTTCCGGGGGGGAACAACAAGCCTGCGCCATTGCAGCTATCTATGCAATGCACCCTGAGATCTACGTCATGGATGAACCGCTTGCCAATCTCGACCCGGCGGGGCGACTCCAGGTATTGCAGGTGCTCATTGATGTTGCCAAACAACGCAATAAGACGCTCGTTATCGTCGAACACTCGCTCGAAGAGGTCCTGCCATTGGTGGATCGAGTGCTTGTGATGGATCGGGGACAGATTGTGCGTGACGGGGCTCTTGATGAAGCGCTGGCGGCTGGGGATATCCCCCGCGTCTTTACCCGACCGGCAATTGTTCGCCTCGCCGATAAATTTGGTCTTGGCTCAACGACTTTTTCTGCCGAAAAATTCTATGCCGATCTTAATGATCGCAAGCCTATGGGGATCATTGACCTTGGCGAACATCCGGTATCCCGGCGCAAGGTCTCTTCCACACCGATCATAGAGATCAAAGACTTGCATTACAGCTATCAGGATCGGGATCACGCGCTAAAAGGGATCAACCTCACGATCCATGAAGGCGAAGTGGTCGCCATTTTGGGGCGCAACGGCTCAGGGAAAACAACGCTCGCCCGTCATATCATCGGTTTACTTCAACCAACGCGCGGTCAGGTCGTTGTTGGGGGCAGGGATGTGGCGGTAACTCCCACCCACGAATTGACGCAGGAGATCGGCTTTTGCTTTCAAAACCCCAACCATCAACTCGTCTCTTTCAAAGTGCGTGATGAAATGACCTTTGGATTGAAAGCGCACAATATTGACCCGGCCGAATTCGATCAACGCGTCCATCGCGCGCTCGAACTTGTGGATATGCTTGACGTCATCAATGCAGAGATATTCGACCTGGGAAAGGGGCAAAAACAACGGCTTGCCCTTGCATCTGTGCTGACGCTCAATCCGAGGATCCTGGTGATCGATGAACCAACCACGGGACAAGACCCCCAAATGACGGGCCAGATCTTTGAAATTATCAAGAATTTGAATGACCTGGGCACAACGATATTGATGATCACGCATCGAGTCGATTATGCCGCCGCGTATGCCGACCGGGCGGTGGTGCTGAGCCGCGGAGAAGTTTCGTTCGACGGACCCATCTTAAGGTTGATCACCAATTTGGAGGTGATGCAGGCGAATGCGCTCGACCTGCCGGATGTCACAAAATTGGCGCTCCAGTTGCGCAAACATGGCGTCCCGGCCTGGACAATCCAATACGAACAACTGGAACAGTACATCCAGAGATTGACGGGCGAGGTTTCTCATGGCGATTGAATATCAAAAGGGCAATGCCTTTCTTCATCGTTTGGATGCCCGCACAAAATTATTACTATTTGTTGGCATGACGGTTTTGGCAATCGTGGTCGTGGATCCCATCTTGATGGGCCTGTTGTTCGCCGCCCTGTATTTTCTCGGAACAAACTCCATAGATCGGAAACTTCTAAATTCAAACCTGCGTATCCTGATCATAATTTTTCTGACCTTCTCCGTATTCCAGATTATTTTCTTTACATCAGAAAATTCGTATTTTCTCTTCTATTTGGTTCCCTTCGAGAATTGGATTCCAGTGACCGTCCAGGGACTGATTCGCGGCTTGGCAGTCTTCTTCCGTTTTTTCAGCGTTGTCTTGGCAGTGCATTTGATGTTGTATACCACGCCGCCGGTTGACCTGGCGCTGACCATTACAAAGCGTGAACAGAGCCGAAAGTTTGACGCGGAGCTTGCCAGCACCATTATTTTGGGAGTGATCTTGTTCATCATTGCCCATTTGACGAAGGCGGAGAATATCCAGGTTCTACCGTTTAACCTTGCAACCCGAACTTTGATCGTACTTCTTATGGCTCTTGTTGCCGCCTATATAATCCAAAGAGTTGCCGGTCGCGGGCTTCCACCTGAGATGGGTATGGCGCTGACATTGGGTTTTGCCACAGTGGGGCTATTATCCAAGCAGACTGAGATCATTCGGGACGCGCAAAAAGCGCGTGGCTATAATTTAACGCCTAGGAATCCATTCCGCCGTCTGCAAGTGCTCGCCGCCTTGCTCCTCCCGATCTTCCTTGCCACCCTTGAACGTTCACAGGATATATCCATTGCGATTCTGTCGCGTGGTTTTGACTATAATATAGACGCTCGAACGTATCGCCGTCAACTTAAGTTTCAGACCCAGGACTACGTTGTTATAGGTATCATTTTGTTGTTGTTGTTTGCCGGCATGTACCTCAATTATTTGCAGATTGGAAATCCTACAGAGCAATTCGTTTTGAATTTGCTGCAACGCTGATTCCAAACCCAGGTAAGAGGAGAATATGATTTGGGCGAACATTATTTCCTAAGATCGCATTGATCCTCACTCTTTTGGCGCGCCCAATATTTCCCAATGCTGTTCCCTCGCCAACGAAAACAATTTCTTATCGGGATACACTGCCACGGGATGCCCGACCAAATTCAGCATATCGCGGTCAGTGAACGAATCGCCATACGCATAACTCGATGACCAGTCTACAACCGTGTCGCCAGCGGAGAGCAACTCGCCCACTTTATCCGCTTTGGCTCGCCCTGTGATCAAGGGTGGGATCATCTTTCCCGTATAGCGTTCATTCTCCACTTCCAACTGTGTGCCAATTAGATCGGCGACTCCAAAGTGTTTGCCGATCAGGTCGAGGCATGGGGTGAATGATCCTGAAGCGATCACAACCCGATGTCCCTGAGATTGATGATCCTTTAACCGCGCGACCACATCCGCGCGTTGAGATGGCAGAAGAAATTCATTTGCCAGCCACTCAAAGTGGAATGATGCTTCTTTTAGATTCAATCCTTTGATGAATTTGGTTAGCCCGTTCATGAGCGTCTGCTGAAATGCTTCTCCTTTTATCAATCCCAATTTGTTCAGCACAAAGCCCGGCATCAACGAGGCGAAGTAGATCTGTGCGCCGGCTTTGCGCCCATTGATCTCTTCATATTTCATCATGCCGCGTCCCATCTGGTTGGAATAAAGCGTGCCATCACTATCGAACAATGCAACGATCATTGAATTCTCCTGATTGTGGTTTTATCATTGATGTATAACACCGGTCTTCTTGTGGATGGTGCGGGCAGTTTCTTCACAGCAAATCGTGTAAAATCTGCCGTCCGAAATAAGTGGAAGGCGCTGAGGAGTCCCTGCCTGTGTACAATATTTTGCGGCGCAATCTGCCGCGGGTGTAAAAGAAAACGGCTTCCGATTGGGAAGCCATTCTTTGTTATAAAGTTAGCGGTACTGGGCGCACTCACGGAACGCAAGACTCGTCGCCCGAAAAGACGCCGCGGCAACTTGCCGTCTAACTGGTAAAATGCCTCCCAACCTGGGCGGCAAATATCTGACGGCATAAAACACAAATTACCTTTCCTGTATCAGCAGCCACTGCCGATCCCGTTCACCTACATACGCCGACTGTGGCCGAATGAGACGGCCGTCTTTGATTTGCTCAAAACAGTGGGCAATCCACCCCGCCACCCGGCCAATGGCAAAGGTGGGAGTAAAAAGGTCGTTTTCCAGCCCTAGGCCGTGCAGTAATAAGGCGGTGTAAAACTCCACGTTGGTTTGTAGGTTGCGGCCGGGTTTGTATTCCGCCAGGAGGGAAACGGCCGTTCTCTCCACGGATTTTACTAATTCATACATAGTCATATCCCCGCCTGCCTGGAACATCTGCGCTGCGGCTTGTGCCAGCACCTCGGCGCGGGGGTCACGCACCTTGTATACCCGATGCCCAAACCCCATCAGCCGTTCGCCTCGTTCCAGTTTGGCTCGCAGGTAATTTTCAGCGCGTTCGGCCGAACCAATTTCAAAGACCATGTCCAATGCTGGGCCAGGGGCGCCACCATGCAATGGTCCTTTTAACGCTCCAATAGCTCCCACCACCGCCGACACCATGTCGGATTGGGTCGCAATAATCACCCGCGCTGCAAACGTGGAAGCATTGAAACCATGATCCACCACTGTGTTCAAATAGGTTTCAAGTCCGCGAACCTGGGCAGCAGACGGCCGTTTTCCGTTCAGCATCTTTAAATAGTTAGCAGCATGGTCAAGGGTAGGGTCTGATTCGATGGCTTCGTGGCCGTGCGACAGTCGCCAGTAAGCGGCTACGATTGTCGGGAAACGAGCTGTCAGGGCCAAGGCGGCTTCTTCGTGATTGTTTGATAGCCCTAAACTCAACGTTCCAGCTGCCATGCGCAAGGCATCCATGGCAGGTGCTTTTTCAGTTGCCACTGCTTTCAACAGCTGTAGCGTCGCAGTGGGCAACGGCCTGAATGCCACCAACCGGCCCTTAAAATCGGTCAACTCCGCCTGATTTGGTAGACGGCCGTACCATAACAGGTAGGCAGTTTCTTCAAAAGTCGCTTTATTTGCCAGCTCTTCCACTGCAAAGCCAGCAATAATCAATTCACCGATTTGTCCATTAACACTGCTCAACCGTGTTTCAGCCGCTACCACACCCTCTAAACCAGGTGTGATCGGGGCATTTGTTTTATTTTGCATGTTAGTTCCTTTTGTAAAACATAAAAATTAGGTTTTATAGTTGATTTCGTTTTGCATGAGAACATTCTTCCTTGTCGCTTTATCAAGAATGTAGTTCTCATGTTATTTATAAACAGTTCCTTTGCCAGCCAACGGTGAGCGTTACTGGCAGGTGGGGCGGGCGGAGATAAAACTTCGAGAGTAGGATTCTGCTTGGGAGCAGGAAAAACCCGAAGCCAGTGTCTCGACAGGCTCGACAACCAAAAAATGCTTGTAAACCGCGCGGAATCCCCGCCGTCCGCAAGTATGATGGAGAAGGACATGGCAGGCCGACCGTCCGCAGGTCCGTGGA
>CAZIYY010000041.1:0-553 GCA_964543585.1 uncultured Anaerolinea sp.
AGCACAGGTTCTAGCTTCAACTCGCCGAAAATCCGTTTCTCGCGCTCCTGCGTCCAGAGCATCATCCCGTCGTTGCCGCGAACGTGGCTTTTGAACTCGCCGTAGTGCAATTCGGGCGTCAATTCCAGCCGCACGCGTCCGTCGGCTTCGTTAAACGCGCGCAGAGCCAATCCCCAAGCGGACTCAGCGAAACCGCCAGGATCGGGATGAGCGGCAGATGATAGTAGTCATGCGTGGCAACGTGATAATCGAAAATCAATCCATACATAAGATACGCGCCCCACAACCCAGCCATGAAGTTCCTCAAGCGGTTATCTTTCGCGAGAAAGAATCCGAGCAGGCCGAGCATGATAAAGAGTCCGCCTGCCGCCAAATCGGCTTTGGTCGCCCACTGCAAATAATTCAAAGGACTCAACAATAGGGCGGGGATAAATCTTCCGCTGAATTGCCCATCCAGATAACTCTTTATCAAGAGTCCATGCACAAGATAAGCCGATGCAGGCAATATGCCAAGCAAAGCCATCATCCACACTTGAAAGTTACGTGACAGATC
>CAZIYY010000041.1:569-30036 GCA_964543585.1 uncultured Anaerolinea sp.
GCCAGGCCAAGCGCCGCGCCGATCACAAAAAAGGAGGCGGAAAACTTTATGAATATCGCGAACCCGCCCAAAAGTCCCGCGAGAAGCGCCTCCCTCACCCCTGCCCTGCTCCCAGTGGGAGAGGGGTTTAGGGTGAGGGTCATCCAACGCGAGAACATCCACCAAAAAGCCAGGAGAAGCATCAGCATCAAAGGGTCGGGCTGAAAACTTCTGCTGGCGATGATCGCGTAAGGGAAAAATAAATAATAGGCTGTTGAAAAAATCGCTCCTTCAAATGAAATTAGATCCCGCACAAGCATGAAAAGAAATGCCCCGCCGATGAGCCAAAAGACGGAAGAGTATATGCGCGCAACCCATAATTGCTCGCCCGCGAATCGATAGGTGAACGCGACAAGCCGCTCAAAGATCACAGGCTCCACATCCGCTTTGAGTTTTGCCTGCCTGACCGCCAGTCTCAACTTCTCTTTTGAAATGCCAACTGGCTCGGTTTGGTAATACAAGCCGCGCGCCTTGATCGCCGACAGCAATTGACGCGTGGGATGAAAATCAAGCGGCAAGTCGGTGAGATCGTAGAGGCGAATCGTCAGGGCCACTGAAAATAGTAAGGCGATGATCAGCGCACGCGCAAAACGCGAAGGAAAGAAGAGGGCCTGCCCTGAGTTGAATCGAGGGGAGGAAAGATGATCCTGGGACATAAGCCCGTGTATTTTATCAGATTCGGGTTTTCTACTTTTCGCCTGAATATCCGCGCTTTCGGCGATATAAAATGAACTTGCGCACCGCGCTCAACCCGCCCAGGTTCAACAACGCCGAAACAAAAATATTCAATCGCGCCAACGCGGTCGGCGGATGGATGAATAACGCCTGAAACCATGCTTTTAGCGCAGGCAGCGGTTGAACCCCATCAAGGAGATAACGCGCGTCGACTCTGTAAGCGGAGGCGCGTGCGCGTCTTTCCACGCCTGAAATTGATTCCGCTAAACCAGGCTGACTCTTCGCCCAATCCAAAATACGGAAGGCTTCGCGCCCGAACTGCGCGGCTTTGGCGCGGTTCTTGGCTTCCGCGTGAAATCGCGCCGTAGACCAGGTTTGATTCACATGTAGGATGCGCCCTTGCTGCGCGATCCGAATCCACAAGTGATGGTCGAGCATAAAGTGGAAAGTAGTATCAAGACCGCCTGCCTTTTCAAAAGCTTCGCGGTGGAAGAACACGGCAGGCTGACCGATGATTTGAAAACACAACAAATCTTCCAAAGTCAATTGCCTGTATTTCAAAACATTGATTGTTTGTCCCTGCTCATCCACCGCCAGCATATCGCTATAGACCATGACCACATCGGGGTTTTCTTCAAAGACTTTCACTACGGAAGAAATCGCATTTGGCAAATAGTAATCATCCGAATTCAGCCAGGCGATGATTTCGCCCTTTGCGCGCGCCAATCCCTTATTGATAGCTTCAGCCTGACCCTTGTCTTTTTCAGAAATCCACCAGTCAATCGAATGACCCTGGAGTCCAGAAGCTTGCTTCTGGATTTCCGACAACGTCCGCAGGGCAAGTGAGCTGTCGGACTCCAGAGTTTTTGCATGTTTCTTGATAATCTCAACGCTTCCATCCGTAGAGGCAGCGTCAACGACAATATATTCAATGAGCGGGTAGTCCTGCGAAAGCACAGATTGAATGGTGGTTTCAAGATAACGAGCCTGATTGAAAGAGGGGGTGACAATGGAGATAAGGGGACGATTAGACACAGGAGTTAGATTCATAATATAGAAATAACATTGACAAGCCGCCGAGGACGGCGGCTCAGCATCTCAAAAGAGTGAGTTGTAATCCGCTTTCGGAAAGATCGTCAATTTGCCTTCAACGGTAGCATCAATGACTTCACGCCCCGCGTTGCGGTAGACTTCGCGCGCCATGGTGTATCCGATCTCGGAAGTATCCAGGTCGGGCAATTGCCATTTTGCGCCTTTGCCAAAATAATTCGGCGCAAAGTGATTCGGGTCATCGCCCTGCGAGACGACGGTCTTGTTCGCGTCGCCTTTCGATACAAAGTTATGGTCAACGCCGATGAGAATAACCTTCTCAAATCCCATATGAAATGCAATTTGCAAAGCCACATTGGTGACCGTTGCCCCCTCCCAGACGCGACCTGTCACGACTTTCGAGAAACGGGGGCCAGTGTAGGAGGTGTAAAGAAAGGTTGGCAGGTTTGCAAGTTGTAAAGTTGGTGAAAAATGGCAGTGTGAACGCCATGCTAAAAATTTCGGCATGGGAAGGGGGAGAATTTCGTCTTTGAATTGCTCGATGACAAGGTCGTTGATCGAGACAAAGTATGTCGTGCGAAATCCAAGTTCGGGGAATAAAAGATAAATACGATTCATTCCAAACGTAAATTCGTTTTTGAGTTTGGACAAATCCGTTTGTCGAAGAGAGGGACCATTTCCCATGATGAAGACGCGCTTGCCTTTGTGAATGTCTTTAAGAGCAGATAATCTCTTTATGCTCTCGCGCCGCCAGGGATGGAGATGAGCATTCGGCAGTTCAGGGATGCGGCGAATTGCATCGTTGGCGGAACGCGCAAAATTCCAAAGAGGAGAGGGAATAATTTGCTTTAGTGTTTGTTTCATAGTTTATGATGAAAGATGAAAGAGGGAAGCGTCCTTTCATCCTTCCAAAATCATTCCGTGCTTAATCGCGCCGTCGCGCCGCCATCCACCACCAGCGCCTGGCCCGTCATAAACGATGATTGCTCGTTATCTGCGAGGAAGTAAATGGCGTGGGCGATCTCTTCGGGCTTGCCAACCTTGCCACTGACAGTTTTGCGCGCAAGATTATCGAGCCGCTCCTGCACATTACCGTGACCCGCGTGGCCGCGGTTCAATCCCGCGCGCAGCATGGGAGTATCCACTGCGCCGGGGAGGATGGCATTGGCGCGAATATTATCAGGCGCAAACTCAATTGCCATGGCACGGGTGAGGGCAAGCAAACCGCCCTTGGAGGCGGCATACGCAGCGATATTCGCCGACGTTTGAATCGCGTGCACCGATGAGATATTCACCACCGCGCCGCCGTTCCCCGCCTTTAGAAGCGGATACGCCAACTTGACTCCCAAAAACACCGAACGCAAATTGGATGCCATGACCGCATCCCATTCTTCGACAGTCGTTTCCACCAAAGGTTTTGCAACCTGTAACGCGGCGTTATTTACCAGAGCGTTAAGGCTTGCAGTAAAAGCGTGAGCCTGCTCGAAAATGGCCTGCATATCTTCGGGACGCGAAATATCGGACTGGATGAAGAGTCCATTTTGAGGAAAGTCTTCGCCGAAGTCGGCTCGATCCACGCCAATCACGCGCCAGCCCTTTTCAGCAAAGAGAGCTACAGTCGCGCGGCCAATCCCGCCCGCCGCGCCAGTGATGAGTACAGTATGATCCTCAGACATAATTACCTACGAGTTTGACTCACACGTGTTTGGAATTATCTTATAACTGAACGGGTCATCATAACCCGAGTAAAGACTCACATCGTCCAACAAAGGAAGGTTCTGACCAAAGTAAGCGTTAAAGATCATTCGAAACGAATTCACCGGGGTAATGGTTGGATAAAACGGAATGTCGACGCCCGGCGTATAATAAGCGCTCAGGTTTTTCATGCGCTTTGTCGTGCTCCCGGGAATCGGCGCGCCGTGATCGCTCTGCAGCACAATTACCGGCGGCCTGGCAGAGTTCGCGATGATCTTCGGAAGAATTTCCTTCATACGGTCGCTGATAAAATTCACCTGATCGCGATAACGGCTGGTCTTGTTTTCAGACCTGGTTGTACCGATTTCCTCAGGCGCCACGGGACCGCCGGCTGGACCAAATACAAACGGAGGATGTGGAACGATCAGGTGAACAAAAACAAACTTAGGTTCCTTGATATAGGATAACTTGTCAAGTTTATCCAGGGCAAATAAGGTGCGCCTGCGAAAGAGTTCGGAGCCGGTGTCTTCAAAGTCAAGGCTTTTGCGGTCCTGTATGATCCTTGCAAATGTTGTTTGCAGGAGAAGACGCTCGAATTCGTTCAACTCTCCCACGTCACGCTGAGGGGCAAGATAGTAATCCGCGTCATACCACTCCGATAGAAGGAAGCCGGTGGCAAAGGCAACGGTTTTATAGCCCGAGGCCTTCAGGCTTCCACCCACAATACCATGCTTTATCAAAGCATCCAACCCTGTTCGATCGTCCATTCCGGGAACGAACCGATCGCTTAAGGCATCGATATAATTGAAATTCAAGGATGATGAAAGGGATAACTGCGTCTGGGCATAATTGCTCTGGCTGCAATTGGCGACATAGAACCCCAAACCCCTCAGTGCATTCAGGAAATCCGAATTGTCGTACCCATATTCATTCTTTAATACATCCGAGCGGGCGTATCCATCCAATATGATGTAATAAATATCCGGCGGGCTGTTTCCAACTTTCAGGTCAAGGGCCTTCGTATTTTCATTGACCAGAGTCTCGGATTTTCGAGTCTGCAGAATGAAAGAAGCCAGTTGATAGAAGGACAGAATTATAAGATACAGGCATGCCGCGTTCAGAACGGACGTCGCCGTTGAAACCCGGGTCGGCGCGCGCAAGACCCACCAGAGGATGAATAAGCCTCCTCCTGCCAGGATGGGAATCAATGTGCGGTGTCGAAATAAATAAACCCCATGCAGATTTATTCCCTTTAACAGGATGTAGCCGTGACCATAGGAATAGAACAGGATCAAAATGGCGCTTGAAATTAATGCGGCTCGCTCCCAATCCTGTATGAGCAGTTGGAGTATCAACATCAATAATGCGGCCGCAACCAGGGAAACGACCAAAGATCGAACTGCAACAGAGAGGCTCACCTCTGAAAGGTTGGACACCAACAAAGCCAGGATCGGAAATGAGGCAAAAATGAGGGGGTGGAGCGGGTGACTCCGAATCCAGGATACCTTGAGGTTATTCTTCGACTTCATATTTCAAACCAAGACCTTCGACCAAATTTTTTATCGTATTCCAATGCACCCTCTCCCACGCGGCCGGGCTGGAGTTGGAGTTGTGCGGCGCCAGCATGACGTTATCCATTTTCAGCAGGGGACTATCCAATGGCAATGGTTCGTGTTCGAATACGTCCAATGCCGCGCCGGCGATTTGACCTTTTTGCAAAGCCTCAATCAATGCCTTCTCGTGGACAATCGGTCCGCGCGCGGTATTGATCAGCACAGCGTCTTGTTTCATCAATGCAAAGGAGTCGGAATTCATCAAGTGATAACTCGTCGGATTTAAATCGCAGTGAATGGAAACGAAGTGAGTGTGAGAGAGTAGGGATTGTAGATCGGTCATCTCGATGTGCGTCTCGGTGATGAAGACATGGTCAACCTCGATAATATCATTGCCAAACACTTTCATGCCAAAGGCACGGGCGCGGCGCGTAATGGCTTTGCCGATGTTTCCCACACCGATCACACCCAACGTACATTCACTGAGAGCCTTGCCGGGAATTTTTTCCCATTTGCCAGATTTCATTTCCCTGTCCATCCATGGCTGGCGGCGGGCGAAGGCGAGCATATAACCAAGCGCCGTATCTGCGACCGGGAGGGTGAACGCGTTCAAGGTGCGTCCAATTTTTATTGAATAACGGGAGCAGGCTTCGGCGTCGATTGAATCGATGCCGGTACCCCATTTTGAGATGACCTTGAGGCGCGGCGCGCAGGCTTCAATCACGCGCGCAGTGTAACGATCATCCCCGCTGATCGCGCCATCGAATTGACCAGCATAAAAGAGCAGGTCTCCCTCCTCCATGCGTTCCTGAACATCGGGAATAATTAACTCGATGCCGTATTTATCAAAGACAGGTTTGAAGCGCCCCGCAAAAGGGATCATGTAAGGCGCGGTCAAAAGGATCGTGAATTTCACTTGCACTGGTTTGGCACCTCCGAAAATTCATACAACTTCGGCACAGGCGAGAAATAAGTTACGTCTTCGAGCATATCATAGTTGCCGCCAAAATAATCGTTAAAAATCAGGCGGAAGGAATTAACCGGAGAAATGGTCGGGTACAACTCCGTTTTGCGCCCGGGCAAATAATACGCGTTCAAAATGAAAAAATGCTGTAGCTTGGGCTGGAGCCAGGGACCATGATCGCCCTGCAAGATGATGATGGGAGGATTCTTGGATTCGGAGATGATCGTATCCACCACTTCAAGCATTTTGCGATTCAGGAATGTCAGCTGATTGGTATAACCTAATTTAAATTTATCGGCGGGATAAAGTTTTTGCGCGTTCCAGAAATTTGCAGGATCGGTATATTCGCCGTTCGGACCAAAGACAAACGGCGGATGCGGCAAAATCAAATGCACATAGACGAACTTCGGTCCTTGCATCTTCGCTACATCTCTCATGCTATTGAAAACCAGCATATCGCGGTCGCGAAAATTCTGCCCGTTGATCTGGTCGAGATCCAGCCAGCCAAAATCCTGAAGCGTTCGCGCCAGCGTGGTTTGGATGAACAATGTCTCAAACTCAGTCATCCCTGATGAAAAAGGCGGAGGCGTGAAAAAGACCTGCGCGTCGTCCAGTTCGCTCCACGCGAAACCGTTTGCATAGGAAATTGTTTTGTATCCTAAATTCTCTAGTTCATAGCGCGCCGCACTATGTTTGAGCGCATCCCATAAATGCCGGCGCGCGATGCTCTGCGGGTCGTTGAATTTCGGATCAAGGTCCTGCAAGTATGAAAGATTCAAAGATGACGCTACAGATACTTCAGTGCGCGTGTAATTGCTCTGACTGCACTGCGCCACATAAAAACCGCGTTCTTCCAAAGCCTTCACAAAACCGCTGTTATCGTAGTCATAGGCGCTCTTCAATAAATCTGCGCGTGTGTACATATCCAGGATGAAGTAATAGATGTCAGGCGGATTCTGTGGACGCGCCAAATCCTGCACAGGAGCATTCTCCGCTGCGACGCGCTTCGCGTGTGCGCCGCTTTTCTGGATCCCTGAACTGGCCTGCCACAACGAGGTGACCGCCAGCCCAAGCGCGATCACGTTCAACGCCAGCGCTGACGAGGGGGATTTCCATATCGCCCACACGACCGCGAGAATGGCAAGCAAAAGCCATGCCCATAACAGCCAGCGCGTGAAGTCGAAATTCTCATATTTTTCGGTAAGCAAAATATGGATATGCCCGTAAGAAAAGAAAAGCGCCATCCATAACGCGGATAGGAATGCGGCACGATGCCAATCACGTAAGAATAATCTCAATAAAACAAAGAGAATCCCTACGAAGCCTACGCAAATCAACAACGGCCGCCAGCCCGCTTCAACTTTGACCTGTCCCGCGTTGAAAGCGAGCAGCGCCAGTACCGGATACGCGCCGAATACAATGGGATACCAGGGGATGGAAAACCACCTGCCCAGAGTTTTTTTAATACGTTTAAAGCTATTCATTCTTTGATTGTCTCTTTAGAAGGAAATCGCAAATTGCAAAATCGAGTTCTTCGTCAATATCCCAGGCTTCGTCTGCGTCAATTTCGAACATGAACGGGTGGTCGCCGATGCGATGCTTTCTTGCGATCAGGTTTTCGCGAGTGAAGATATAGATGCAGGAATTTTCTTCATACACGGGGGGCAAATCCTGAGTCTGGATCAGTTCTTTTGGGTTGTGATTGATGGCATTACCGTCGCGATCATAGAGGCGCGTCTGCCACCGCGTTACGGAAAAGAGCGAGTCATAAGTTGGGTAATTGTTAATTAATAATTTAGTTGCACGCGAAACAGTCTCGGGCTTGAGCAAGGGATTCGTGCTATGCGTCTGCAAATAAAAATCTGCGGGGAATTGCCCCGTATCGTGGATTAAGATATCGTTCATCGGCACATTGTCGGCGCGAAGATGCTCGGGGCGTTGGATCAGCCTCACGTCAGGAAAGAAGCGGCGCAAGCCGTCCATCACCGGCTGGGAGTCAGTATCGACAATCACTTCATCAATTTCGGGGACAGCGAGCAGGGTCTCAACGATGTGATGAAATAAAGGCTTTCCCACAAGCGGACGATAATTCTTGCCAGGCACACGCTGGGAATGATGGCGCATGGGAACGAGAGCGGCGAGTTTGGGCATCGAGGATTCGCGGGTTAGGGCCAGCGCTTGCGATCATCCAGGTAGAGGATCACAC
The DNA here is from genome assembly GCA_964543585.1 of uncultured Anaerolinea sp. Taxonomy (GTDB): domain Bacteria; phylum Chloroflexota; class Anaerolineae; order Anaerolineales; family Villigracilaceae; genus Defluviilinea. Next base: position 8,752 of record CAZIYY010000041.1, read on the forward strand.
CAATGCCCGTAAGGACCGCGCTGATAAACAGCATATTGGAGATGAGCGGTGGAAGATTCATGGCAATGAAGGCAAGACAACCCAAAAGCAGCGAGATCAGGTGTAACGTCATAACCGCCTGGTTGGGAGGGATACCGATGGCAACCAGGCGGTGGAATGTATGACTGCGGTCCGCCTGATAAATTGGGCGGCCCCGGCGCAGGCGTGAGAACGTTACAAGCAGTATATCAAAAATCGGCAGACCAAGAATCATGACAGGCACAAACCATGAGGAAGGCTGGGGAAAGATCCTGGGATTATATAACATGGATGTTGCCGCAAGCAGAAATCCCAGGGTTAACGCGCCCGAATCCCCGAGGAAGAGGCGGGCTGGGTATGAATTGAAATAATACAACCCATAGCAAGCGCCGGCTAGAAAAGCCATAAATTGAGCCAGGTTTGTTTGGCCCGAAAAAAGGGAGGTAAAGGCTAGAAAGATGGACGTAATGACCGCAATTCCAAGCACCAGACCGTCCGTGCTATCCACAAAATTATAGGCGTTCGTCATGCCCACCAGCCATAATACGGTGATTGCGAGATCGAGCGCGTCGGCGACAGGGACAGGGATACCCTCAAATATTACCTCGATGACATGCACCTGAATGCCGAAAGTTATCAGCAGAACAGCCGCGAATATCTCGATAACCAGTTTCACCCAGAAGCGGACGCGACGAAAGTCGTCACGAATGCCGACCGCGAAAACTATCAATGCGGGCAGGAGTACTTTCCATAAATCGCCGAAATCATTTTGCTTCACGATCCACCCGAAGAACAAAACGATCAGCAGGGCAATGCCTCCGGCGATCGGAGTCGGCTGGGTGTGTATTTTATGCGGCTCTTCCCCGGGTGTATCTATTAGTCCTCTCCGGCGGGCATATACAATTGCGATCATGCTGGCAAGAACCGCCAGGACCAGCCCAAGCGCAACACCCTGAAAAATGGAAACGGGAAAATCTATTTTCATAGCCTGAGGTTACCCACTACTTAATATAATACCTTTATACCTCACTCCACTTTCTGGTTCAACCAATCCAACGCGTAATCCGCGATTTCCTCCCAGCCTCTCGAACCGATCAGGAAATGATCGCGGCCCGCGAATTCCTTGAAATCTGTAATGGAGGGTCCTTGATATTTCTTGTAATTCGCCCTGTTCAACGAAGCAGGGATAATATGATCCTTCTCCCCAGCTGTGATCAACAAAGGACGACGCGGCTGTGTGAAATCCACTTTGCCCGCCGCGCCAAGCGACGAAGTTGCCACGCCGCGCGACTCAGGGACTAGATACCGGTCATAGGCGGCGTGTTGTTCCTCCAACGGAAGCGTATTGACGAAAGCATACTGGAAATGCTCGAACGTCATCATCACGGGTTGACTCAGAAGGAAGGGATTGATCGCAGGGAAATTCGATTTGATGAACGACCACTCGGTAGTGAAAACGCCTGCCGGCGGCGCGGGGTCAATTGCCACTCCCGCGACAGTCACATCGCGTTGAAGTAATACCTGCACGACCAGTCCGCCCATCGAGTGACCGATGATGGCGGGCTTTTCGTCCAAGCCTTTGATGACGCTCGCCACATACTCAACGACATGGCCCAGTTTCAATTTCGCCAATTCAGGGTCGGGATGAGCCTGGCGAAGTTCTTCAACAGATTTATCGCGTCGGGGCCAGGCGGGGGCGACACAACGATAGCCTTTGGATTCGTAATAGGGAATCCACTTCTCCCAACATAAGGGATTCATGAACATACCGTGGATGAAGAGGATGGTTTTGGTTTTCATATTTTCCTTTACTCTGTGTTTGGGCGAATAATCACTGGTATAGTGACCGCTCCATTATATCCTTGCTTACTTTATAAAAAGCGCCTGCAACGGGAGCAAGCCCAGGTAGGTTGCAGGCATTTTTATATTTTCCCGGCTGTAGCACAAAATGGAATTTTGCACTACAAGCGCGGCAAGGACATCATTCAGCCATCATTCAAAACCTCGGCGGAACGGTTCATCACTGCGCCGCATTTCCGGCGAACAAGTTATACGATGTGGAGCAAACCAAACGAAAACCGATGTTGTTGTTGAAGTTATCAGGTTCGTTCCTGTTGCGATACGAACAGCGCGCGTTGTTTCGATTGTTGTTCCACGAACCCCCGCGCAACACACGGGCGTACTTTTGAATGAGCCCTTCACAACAAGCCTTGCGGCTTGCTAATGACTTTTCTGCCAGCCTCCCAATAATTTGCCAATCTCAGCGACCATAGCGGAGACATGGTGATACTGGCCCTCCTTGATCCAATCCCATTTCTGGCTCAAGCGCAGATACAAACGCACTTTTCTCAATTCGACATCAGCGGTCCGCAATTTTTCCGCGCGCGCAGAGCCGCGCAGGGCATTGGCTTCCAAAAGAAGTTCCTGAAAATTCAAAGCCGCATTTTGCAGGCGCTGCGTCACTATAAATCTTTGACTGCGCGGAAAATTTTGAGTAAGCGGCAAAAGCCAGGTGACCAAATCATACGTGCGCGTGAAAATGACCATTTCTTCAGGCATATAACAGATCAAACTCCTTGAGCATGGATTGGCGCAAATGCATCGTATCCGCATAGCGTACATGGTTGATCCAGCCTTGAACGGAAGCGCGAATGGTTTTCCGGTCAGCGAATCGAATCAAGTGATACAACTTGCGTCGATAGGCAAATCCCTTGCGCTGTTTTACCCGCCTGTGATCGGGGAATACGATAAAGCCCAGAAAAGGAATTCCCTCATGCACGGGCCGTGGATTCGCGCTGCCTATATGAAGCGTAAGGCGTAATCGCTGTAACCGTTCAACAATTGCATCGCGCCATTGCATCAATTCCTTTTTGTCGTCGCCAAACAAAAGGAAATCATCCACATAACGGACATACGCCTTGCACCCCAACTCACGGCGGACGAAATGATCGAAGGGATTCATGTAACAATTCGCCCACCATTGTGAAGTAAGGTTGCCAATCGGCAAACCGCGCGGTCTGTTTACAGATAAAAGATCGTCATCAGGGAAATACACCATGTCATATTCCTCGGCAAGGACTCCCTGCCCGCTGGCAAGGATGCGGTCTATCAACCAGAGCGCGCTTCCATCAGGCAGCATATTTTTTAACGTCGCGCGCAATACCTCATGGTCAATGCTTGGGAAGAATTGGGCAATGTCGCATTGCAAAACATATTGATACTTGCGCGCGAACTGCTGGCAGCGATCTATGGCGCGATGTGTGCCTTTGCCCGCGCGGTTGGCGTAACTATCGGCGATGAACAGTTGTTCAAAATACGGCACGGTGACATTACACAAGGCATGGTGAACCACGCGGTCGCGGAACGGCGCGGCGGAGATCAAACGGCGTTTGGGTTCGTGGATATAAAAATTATTGTATGAACCTGGCTGGTAGGTTTGCTCGTTTAATTCCTGTTCCAATTCAAGCAGGTTATCTGCCAGCAAAGATTCAAACGCGGCGGTCGCGCTCCGTCCGCGCTTGCCGCGCGAGGCGTTTTGGTATGCCAGCCTCAAGTTATTCCAATCGCAAGTTTGTTCGTGAAGGTTCATTTTTTATATTTTTGACTCGCCTTCGGCGAGATGGTCTTTGTCTCCTTTATAGATTCTCGTCATTTCTCATTCTTTGCGAATCAGAAATTCAGAGTTCAGAGTTTCAGATTGCAGAGATGGGAATGATGGGGAGCAAACCAAACGAAAACCGAGGCTGTGGTTGAAGTAATCAGGGTCGAGCCTGAAGCGATACGAACAGCGCGCGAAGTTTCGAGAGTTGAGCCACGAACCGCCGCGCACCACGCGAGCATTTCCGCTTTGTGCTCCATAAGGGTCTTGCGCCTCCTTTCCCAAGCGTTCCTTGTACTCGTTCTCATTATACCAATCCAGGCACCATTCCCAAACATTGCCGATCATATCCTGCGCACCGTATGAACTTGCCCCGTTTGGATACATGCCAACCGGGGATGTGCCCCCGATCTTTTTCTCGGCTTCATCTGTGTTTGCCTTCTCTGAATCCCATTCATTACCCCATGCCCATAAAAATCCTTTAGTGCCGCGCGCGGCATGTTCCCATTGCGCTTCGGTCGGCAAACGAAATTGCCTTGCAGTGATACGGCTTAACCAATTGCAATATGCTTCCACTTCAAACCACGAAATACCCACAACTGGCAGGTTGGAAACGTTCCACTTTGAGTCATCCCAAAAGAACGGACGGTCACGGCGTTCTACAGGTCTGCCCGCCAGCCATTCTTTATAATTTTTACGCGTGTCTTCATCTGAAATCCACGAAAGGTCAGAATCCCAAATACCTGTGCGCCATTTACGCCCGTCTTCACTCCACCAGGGCGCAGTTGAGTTATAGCCATCCTGCTCCCAAAAACAACGAAACTCGGCATTGGTCACTGGATATTTACCGATTGAATATTCAGAAAGCCGAACATCATGCGCGGGCTTTTCATCGTCCCAACTCTGCGTCTCCTGTTCCTTGAGAATTTTTTCATCTTCCTTGCTGGTTCCCATTTGAAAAATGGCTGCAGGAATGAAAATCATTTCAGGAAGAATAATCTTCACATCGTTCTCAAGTGAGATGATGAAACGCGGGTCGCCAATTTCGCCGAGCGCGCGCCCGATCTGATTACGCAAACGCATGTCAATGACCGGGGGATTGCTTTCCATGATCGCAAGCATTTTGCCCGCAATATTTTTCTCAGTATTTACGCGGTCAAGGCTTGGGGCATCGCGCGCGGGCAAATCTGCAATACATAACCCGGCAAGAGTCACAGCCTGGGCTTTTTGTTCAGGGTCAGACCCCAATCCGTCTATCAAGCGAACAAATTCAGCAGGGCGGTCATCATCCCCGCCAATGGCAAGAAAGCCCGCCAAAAGACGAATGGGTTCAACCCACTTATCATCCTCCAATCGCTGCTCAATGTGTTGCTTTAGAAAACCCTGTCCGCTCGGCGTGAACTTGCCCGCAAGATAACGCCCGGCTAAAAACTCTCGAAAAGTACGATGTGTAAAGAAACCATAGCGTCCATTTTCTTCTTCAAGCAATCCGCCCCGGTCCGCCACTTTACGGATAAACGCGCGCGCCTTTTCACGGGCAAGTTCCTCTTCCGCGGGCGCGCCCCAATCTCCCCAAATAGAATCTATCAACTTGTCTTCAGGCGGGTCTTCCAGATTATCCGCGTGCATTTTAAAAGCAATCCATGAAATCTGGCGGCAGCGGGATTCCCAATCTTTCTTTAATTCGGCGGCATCTTCTCCTTCGTGATATGTTTCAGTCAGGATGATGCGAACCGCATGCTCATATAGATCCGCACGCTGTTTGGGGAGTTCACGCTGGTTGTAATGCACAAGCGAAAAAATGGTTACCATAAGCGGCGTCACCGCTAAAGCGCGCACACGTTCATCGCTCATATCCAATCGTCGAACCAAATCACCTGCCTGCAAAATGGCTTCATCGCCCCCGTAAGCGGCTTTACACCAACTGCCTATCAATGTATTCCGCTGTTCAGAAGTAAGGTTTTGAACCTCGCACTTGCGAAAGCCTGAAACTTCGGCTTCGCCAAAATACGCCATCGTCCGTGACGTAACAAGATAACGATTGCGGGAATTGGTTTTAAAATCGCGGGCGAGGTCTTCCACTGCCCGGCGGACCAGCGCGCGGTCATCGAGGTCCACTTCGTCCACGCCGTCCAACATTAGCAGGCAGCCCGTTTTTTCAAACATTGACGGAAAAAAATTATCGGGCAAAACCTTAAGCGACGGGTGTTTATTAACAACGTAGGCGCGCATAAAATCCAGCAATGCCTGGGCTGTCCGCCCCTTTTTTTCAACCTGGCAATAACGATTAAAAGCCCGCAAAGGAATGATGACAGGCACAAGCGGCTTATCGCCAACCGCATTAATAAAAGAACGCATCTCATCTGTGAGTTTCTTCTTATCCACACGGGCGCGCGCGCTTACCAATCCCGCCCATTGCAAAAGGGTGCTTTTCCCCGAGCCTGCGGCTCCAATGATCGCAAGTTTGTCTGATTTTTGGATCGCGCCTGTCAAGTCAAAGACTTCCGATTGTCCATGAGATTCAAAATCAACAAACTCTTCAAGCCTCTTTCCAGGGCTCTTATTTGTCAATCTTTTTTGCTGTTCAGCCTTTTCACTTTGCGGCGTCATATGAATGGAAACATACGCCTGGTCAAGTTCGGGCGTATCAATTCCGCGCGCGCGGGTATCCAGCCCTCGAAACTTAAACTGACGATAATCTTCGATAAACTTTTCGAGATACAGGTGAATATAATCCCCGGCATCATCATCAAATAATCCATCCATCTGCTTCACAAGATTTTTTTCCAAAACGTTTTCCCCGCTTTTAAGAATCCTGCGCAAGAGCCAAAACACAATAGCAAGCAATACTATGCCAAAGACAACCTGCCATCCATAGTTGGAGACAACCGCCCCAGTCCACTCACACGTCTTTTGTAAATCAGGCGGGCAAATTGGAACAGGGGTTTGCGTGGGCGGCGGTGTAGGGCCCTGCGCGCGAACTGTCACAGGGAAAATCAAACCTAAAATGAAAACAAGAGCCAGCCACACTTTACGCATCGTTCCTCCACACTTGCCAAAAGCCGTGCCGGTCGAGCAGAAAGCTAATCTCTTTTACACACCGTCCCGCAGGTTTGAGAAACTCAACAGCGTTTTAATAGGAAACCTGCGGGACGTTTTACATAAGATTATTTCTTCACCCCCCATTATACCGAATCGGCTCCACATCCCGCTTCTTTCCCTCTTTCTTCTTTCTTTCTCGCGCATAATAAAACGTTTCGCGCAGTTGCGGGGTGATGAGGCTGGTCTCGCGATGTCCCATGCGGGTGCCGTGAAATTGCATGAAGCGGAACCAGATTATGGAAGCGATGTTCTTCCATAACACGCGTTCGCGCGCCGCGTGCCATATATCGCTCAATATATTTGTCGTGGTCAGGCGCACAAAGTCATAGATATTGAAATGCGACTCGGGATAAATCTTCTTGAAAGCCATGGCTTCGCGGCGGTAACGGTTGAACACGCCGCGCGGCGTTTCATCGTGCGCGTGCACGACCTCCGCCTCCGCCACATACGCAATAGCATATCCCTGTTCCTTCGCCCACTTTGCCCATGCCAGATCCTCCAGCCCCGTCAACGTTTCGTCGTAGGGATTATGCTCCCACAAACTTTTTCGGACGGCGGCGTTGGCATTATTGCAAAAGACAGTGGATTGATTTAACCTGCTCGTGTCGGGATACCACTGATGAAGAATTTGTCCCTCCGAATATTTTGCGGATTCGGGTGTGCGTTGTTTGCCATAGGTGAGCGCAACTTTATCATCTTCAAACGGACGCAACAACGACTCCAGCCAATCAGGATAAACGGGATGGACGTGCGCGCTGGCGATGACGACAAATTCACGCGTCGCTTCGCGAAGCCCGAAGTTGAGCGAGCGCCCGAAAGTAAACTCAACTGACGGAATCCGCACGATCTGCGCCTCGAATGATTCAGCTATGGAGATGGTCGAGTCTGATGAACCAGAATCAACAAGGATGATCTCCACATCATTAATTGTTTGATGCCGAATCCCTTCGAGCAGGCGGCCGATGTGTTTCTCTTCGTTATGGGCGCGGATGACGATGGAGCAGTTCATAGGGAGGGAGTGGATAAATAAACAGGTACATGCGTAAACAAGTAGACACGTAGACAAGCACACATGATATTGTGACACGCGCATACCTGTCTGCCCATAAACGTTTTCCTTTCCTACCAGTCAGTATCAGATTCATATTCAAGCCTGACAAGCAAATCTCCCGCGACATCCTTGAAGAGTTTTTTATGTTCATCAGTAAAAAGTTTCTCCCATTCCCCTGTCTTCCCCGAACGGAAGGTGGGAGATTTCTTCGGGTTGATGGAAGACTCAAGGGATTCAAGAATCAGCTGTCGGTTCGTTTGAAGCGGGACGCGGGCGAGGAAGTGGTCAAGGATGCGGGATAGAGTCGCAGTGCGGTCGTTGATCAGATCTTCAAAGTGAATTGACAATACTTGAAGCGGATTTAACCAATTCAGATATGGCTCAAATCGCTCGGCGATGTTTGGAAACTCAATTGCAGCGTCAGGGCGGCCGAGAATACTTGTCTTTAGGCGCGAGTCGAAGTCGGGAAGAGAGGCGTAGTAGTCGTGATGGACATGACGCGCTTCCAGGTCGGTGACGTAAAAAACATGCGAGACGACCACATCCCGCGGGTCGCGGAAGATAAAAAAAGGTAGAAATGCGGACGAACATACGCGCGCAATTGCATCAGGTCGCGCAAACAAATGAGCAGACGCCACATCGCGTGGACGAAGAGAATCAAGCCATGAGATTGCCTGTTCGGGCGCGCGTTTGATTCCGCTTTCGCCTTCGTATTCCGCATAGAACGAATGCAGGCGTTTTGAAAACGGCGCGACCTTTGAAAAGCCGAGCAAAACCTGATCGAGCAAATGTGTGCCGCTTTTGGGGAAGGAAATGCCAAGCAGGATGGGCAAGTCCTGGGGTTGTGATACAAAACGCAGGCGTTGCGCGATTTTTTCAATGTGATAGACTGCGGAACGAACGAATGATTTCAAAGTCATACAGATATTTAACCACAAAATCGCCGTGCGAGACGCAACTTGAATCTCGGGGTTATACTGTTGAGGAAAACACATGACCACTACTATCTTCAATACCCCGATTCTTAGCAGAATATTTCATTACCTTGCGACATTCCTTATGCGATTGGCTGGCTGGCGTGTGGAAGGAAAATTACCCGACATTCCAAAATTTGTTTTAATTGGCGCGCCGCATACATCCAATTTTGATTTTGTTTTGTTCCTCGGGGTGATCTTCCATTTGCGGGCAAACGTCTGCTTCATGGGCAAGGCAGAGTTGTTCCACCCGCCATTTGGCTTTTTCTTTCACTACTGCGGTGGGGTTCCCGTGGACCGATCCAAGTCCACTGGATTGGTGGAGCAAATGGTGAAAGCGAGCGGAGAATCAGAAAGGTTCATCCTGACCATCGCGCCGGAAGGGACGCGTCATCAAGTAGCGGAATGGAAGCACGGCTTTTATCACATCGCCAAAAACGCAGGGATTCCCATTGTCATCGCAATTGTGGACGGCAAGCATAAGACAGTCCGCATTGGGCAGGTATTTCATCCCACAGAGGATATGGACGCGGATATGAAATCCATTCAGGGATTTTTCGCGGGAGTGGTGGGAATCAACCCGAGGAGGAAGTATATAACGCTTAAGGGTTGATCTTCATTCCGCTTAACTATTTTTAGGCTGCCCTTATTTTATTCAACTTCTGCCATAGCTTGGTTGAAATCAACCAAGGCTTTGATCGGCGTGGGGTCAACGCCGTAGCCCATCGCAAGATAATAGGACATGTAATCGCCAAAGAGGATCAACGTCCACATTTGCGCGAGAGGAGTGTTCCCGCGCGCGTCAATGAAGTCCGTGTTCATGCCTTCGAGCATGAAGGCTTTGCGCGTCAGATCTGAACGCAAACGGTTGCGCGGATGATCGGAGGGCGCGCGCAGGAAGAGGGTCATGGTGTGCGCGTTGAGCGTTTCCTGTGGATTGATCGTGCCTGCCAGTGTATTGTGATTGGCTTCGGGCAGGAATTCAAAATTCGCGCCTGCTTTTGCCACTTCGTTGATCTGGCCCTTCCAGCGGCGCGCGACAGTTGTGAGCAAGCCGGATGCCATAAATGTCACCCACCTCCCCATCAATTGACCCGCGTATCGCTTGGCAGGATTTTTTACGGCAGGAATTTCTGCGCGCAAATGTTGCTGCGTTCTTTCCATGGAAGCGATCGCGTCCTGCATAGCATCTTTTTGATCCGGAATAAAACCCAATCGTTGGAACATCGCGAGCAACAAGCCGAAAGAGAATCCCACTGCAGCGCGCGGCTGACCCGCGTGGTCGAACGTCCACAATGGGATTTTATTTTCTTTGGCGCGTTTGGCAAGTTCTCCCCCCGTGCAAACGACAATGACGCGGCATTCTGCTTTGCGCGCGGCTTCAAAGGCATCGAGGATTTCTTCCGTGTTGCCTGAATAGGAGGAGCATATCACGAGTGTATCCTGTCCGCATGCAAAGAGGGGCAGGCTGTAATCGCGGTGAACAGAAACAGGTATCGGGGAGAGAGAGGCGCAATACGACGCGAGCAAGTCCGCGCCGATGCCAGATCCGCCCATGCCTGCGATCACCACTTGCCTAAGATCCTTCCAATCGGGCAGGTTGTGCTTCAGCCCAAGCTGATAGGCATAGCCAAGTTGGTCGGGGAGGTTGTCAATCTCGCCGAGCATGTTGAGCGTGTCGAGTTGTTTGAAGCGATTGAGATCGTCAAGGTTCATTGTAAATCTTCCCTAAGTTGTGATGGACACAATTATAAAACAAACATGACCCACTTGTTGACGGGGGGGCCATGTTTGTGATAGATTATGTTCGATTTACTATGGGCACTCAGTGGTAAAGGAGAGGGTATCGAAGCCGATGTTTGGGTCGAAGCCTTCGCCGAACTCCAGGACGACGCTCACAATCCCGTTCCCGGAAACGCTCCATGTCCAGTTGCCCGGCTGACCCGGTGAGGCGCTTGCGGCATCACCCGAGATTTGTAGGTTCCCAAACTTATCTGAACTGGTCGGACTCGTTTCTGCAGGAGTAGTGTAACTAAGTTCCTGTTTGGGGATTATCGGGCCATTTACGTCATAGGCAGTCATACTAGCATAGTGAAACGCGCTTTGGGTTGTGTTTAGATCTCCAAAATCCAACATATGCAATGAGAAAGCGTTTACCGAAACTCCGGGAGCAAAAGTAAAAGTATATCGTGATGCCTGTCCTTTTAATTGAGTGATCTTATCACCAAACCCTCCACCGGCCGCCAGGCCGCCATTTAGAATTTGGCTGGGAGATGCGCCATATGTGGCGGGTTGCGTCCCTTCGACGATCCTCACAGCCGTGCCCAACGTCCCATTCGCATCTATGTCCAGATTAGGAGCCACTACACCCATACCTTCTATTGAAGCCCCAACTGGAACCCGGCTGAAGTCCGCCGTCACAACACTCGGCTGACAAATTTGACATTGAGTGGTAAAGGAGAGGGTATCGAAGCCAATGTTTGGATCATAACCTGCACCGAACTCCAAGACGATCCTCACAATCCCGTTCCCGGAAACGCTCCATGTCCAGTTGCCCGGCTGACCCGGTGAGGCGCTTGCGGCATCACCCGAGATTTGTAGGTTCCCAAACTTATCTGAACTGGTCGGACTCGTTTCTGCAGGAGTAGTGTAACTAAGTTCCTGTTTGGGGATTATCGGGCCATTTACGTCATAGGCAGTCATACTAGCATAGTGAAACGCGCTTTGGGTTGTGTTTAGATCTCCAAAATCCAACATATGCAATGAGAAAGCGTTTACCGAAACTCCGGGAGCAAAAGTAAAAGTATATCGTGATGCCTGTCCTTTTAATTGAGTGATCTTATCACCAAACCCTCCACCGGCCGCCAGGCCGCCATTTAGAATTTGGCTGGGAGATGCGCCATATGTGGCGGGTTGCGTCCCTTCGACGATCCTCACAGCCGTGCCCAACGTCCCATTCGCATCTATGTCCAGATTAGGAGCCACTACACCCATACCTTCTATTGAAGCCCCAACTGGAACCCGGCTGAAGTCCGCCGTCACAACGATTGGTGTGCACACCGTCGGTGTAATTGTCCCCGTCGACGTGGATGTTGGTGTTGAGGTTGCAGTGCTTGTGAATGTAGGAGTTGGCGGCGTGATCGTTCCGGTAGGTGTAGACGACGGTGTTGAGGTCGCCGTACTTGTGGATGTACTCGTCGCTGTTGGAGTGCGCGATGGAGTGGATGTTGCAGTCGGCGCTTGTGTCTTGTTGCGGAAAACGACGATAGTCTGTGATGCAGCATATCCCTGCACAATGGTCACGGTGACGCTCCGGGTATTAACGTTCTTGCTGATCAAGCGATTCGCCGGAATGGTATACATGTCTGTCACTGAATACCCCGCCCGTGCCACTTCGGTAACTGACAACGTTCCAGCGTCGACTGTGAGGAGCGGCGAGCACGCGCCAACCGGAACAGTCACGGTCTTGGTTCCAAATCTGAAAGTAAAGTAACCGCTGACTCCTGCTCCATCGGCTTCTTTACAAATCTGCATTCGACCCTTGGGAGTCGATGTAGGGGTTGGGGTGCAATTCGGCGCACAACCCGGCGTGGGGGTGGGTGTTTTCGAAGGCTTGGGGGTGACCACTGGTGTTGGCGTGCGCGTCGCCAAATCGCCTAATCTGTTTGTAAAAATGATCTCGGTAACACCGCTGCCGACTTTGATGACCACCTTTCCATTCACTACATCTTTGCTCACGGCACGGTCAGGTTTGACTTCGATTCGTGAGACAGAGTAGCCTGTGGCATTGACTTCTTGAATCGTGACTTGTGTGTTCAACGGGTATTGTCCGGCAAGCACACAGTAGCCTCCGTCTGAAGGTCCTGCGGGGACATTGTAGCTGATATTGCCTACCTTGATGTTAAAGAGTTGCCCCTGTTTGACGCCCGCTCCGGCAACTTTGCATACCTTGAGTTGACCGAACTCCGATGTGGATGCCAGGGTCGGTGTGAGTGCAACCATTGAGGCAGCCGATGCCTTCATTGTGAAAAGGGGGATCACTATCATCAATACAATCAAAACGGAAAATATCTTTTTCATTCTCAATATTCCTTACACATCTATATGGACTTGCCTAAGCGCAAAGGCTCTTTGCATAAACTAAAATCAAAACTCAGCCGGGCGCCACTTAACAATTTTGTAATGTCAAGACGATTATACAGACAGAACGGGTACATCCATAACACTCTGTAACATTTTCTAATAGAACCGGCTTTTCCAGTCGGCGCGGTTCCATTAATTCATCCCCTTTTCGACGTGACCAATCTCTGGTGAGGGCAAAAGAATCAAAATGGCGGTCACTGGATCCAGTGACCGCCATTATTTCTTATTGCGCCGCTCTCTTGATAAACTTCGCCAAATCTAATTTTATCTGCTTGAGCGACGGCTGGTGGATGTACATCATGTGCCCCGCCTCATAATAACCTATGCTGATATTGCCGCGCAGGGATTCGTGCAAGCCCAGATGATTGAACGTGTATTCGGTTGCGAAGTAGGGCGTGCCTAAATCATAGTACCCGTTCGCGACGAAAACTTTGAGATGCGGGTTATAGGTCATCGCCGCGCGCAGGGTCTCGCCAACATTCACATATCGATTCTCAAACTGGGCATACGACCACGGATGGACGAATCCGCTCAAGGTTTCATAGGGCAGGTCGGATTCGAACTTTAACTCACCACGGATGTAATCATAAAACGCAGCCATAAATGGACCCGTGATGTTCGTCATCAATGGATCATATTCGGCATTTTCTGTGACCCCCAGCCTGTCGCGGCCCGTGAAGCGGCTATCGAGGCGCCCCAAGGTTAATCCGCGTGCGCGCAGAAGTTCCTTGAAGAAGTGCTGGTCGTTGATCCGCAGGTTCGAGCGTTCCACGAATTCCTTCGAGACACCTGTGTAAAGCGAAACCTTTTCGACGATTTGGCTGCGTTCTTCTTTTGTAAGCGCGTCGCCTTGGAGCAATGCGCTTGCGTATTTGCCGAGTGCGAACTCCTCCGCTTCCTTGAGCCATATCTGCAACGACTTGCGGGGTTTGAGTACATTGTGATACCAGGCGGCGGCTGTATAGCCAGGCATGAAAAGGATGAATGGCAGGTCATTGTTGATATTAAAGTCAAGAGTCGCAAAATCGAGCGCAACAGAGACCAGCATGATCCCATTCAGGTACATTCCAAAGCGCTCCTGCAAATATCCCGAGAGCCCGGAAGCGCGCGTCGTGCCGTAGGATTCGCCGATCAAAAACTTGGGGGAGAGCCAGCGGTTGTTGCGCGTGGTATAAAGGCGGATAAAATCGCCGACCGATTCAATATCCTTTTTGAAGCCGTGCCACTCTTTGGGTTTCTCGCCTTCCACAGGGCGGCTATAGCCCGTGTTCATCGGGTCAATAAAAACCAGGTCGGTTTCGTCGAGAAGCGAATATTCGTTATCGGTCAATTTGTATGGAGGAGGAGGCGGATTCCCGTCATCCAGCATCACCACTCGACGAGGTCCCAATACACCCAGATGCAGCCACACCGATGCGGAGCCGGGTCCGCCGTTGAACGAAAACGTGAGCGGGCGTTTGGATTTTTCCTTCACGCCGTCTTTGGTATACGCAATGAAGAATATCTGCGCCCGCGGTTTTTCGCCCTCCGCTTCCTTCTCACGATCAACTGTTTCCTCTTTCAGGACCATTGTCCCCGCTGTGACCGTGTACTTGACCTCCCTGCCTTTGACTTTGATGGAGTGTTTTGACTCCACCAGTTTGTCAACAGCTTTTGGTTTTTCAACTTTTTTCTCTTCGGGTTTCTTGTCGTCGGGCATGACACTCTCCTTATTTATTTTGATTTACCAGATCATAAATTCCCTTTTTGCTCCATCCACTTTGTTCCGCCAACTCAGCAGAAATCTCCTTCGCAGATTTATCTCTCTTCAATTCCTTCTTGATGGCGTTCATTAATTCTTTCTCTGTCCACTTGCTTCTTTCCTCTTTCCTCTTTCTTTCAATCACCAGCGTAAACTCCCCTCTCGCAGGCTGAGATTTGAAATACTCCACCGCCCCACTCACTGTCCCACGCCAGTATTCTTCGTATAACTTGGTCATTTCGCGCGCGACACAAATCTTTCGATCGCCGAGTATCAAAAGAATATCTTCGAGCGATTCAATAATGCGATGCGGAGATTCAAAGAAGATGAGCGTGTGGGACAAATTGGCAATTTGTCCCACGGCTTTGCGGCGTTCATTGGCTTTATGAGGGAGATAGCCAAGATAGAGGAACGAGTCTGTGGGCAAGCCTGAAACGGCCAGGGCGGCGATGGGGGCTGAGGGACCGGGAACCGGTAAAACGTCGAAGTTTGAGGCGAGAGCAGCGCGGACGAGTTCGTAACCAGGATCGTTAATCGCGGGAGTCCCGGCATCCGAGACCAATGCCACATCTCCTTCCGAAAGTTTATCCAGAATGAAGTCAAGTTTTTTGAGTTTGTTGTGTTCAAAGTAACTGGTGAGTTGTGTTTCAATTGCAAAATGCTTGAGCAATTTCCCGGTGTGACGCGTATCCTCCGCGGCGATAAGTATCGCTTCGCGCAAAATGCGAATTGCGCGCGGGGACATATCTTCGAGATTGCCGATGGGAGTTGCGACGAGATAGAGCGCGCCCATGTGATGATTTTATCACTTCGTGGATTATGGGCATCACGGGCTTAGATCGTACAGATACGCGTTCGCGCCTGAGGCATTGAACTGATTCCGCATGATCCCAAACTCGTTGAGATAGCCCACATAAAACGCCTGCATATCTCCTTCGCACCCGCCGCAATCGCTTATATCGGAAAAGATAAACCAAACGCGGTTATGTCCCCTAAGCTCATCCACATCATCGAAGAATCTCTCCAATGCAAGTCTTTTACGCGGCGTGTCAAAACCGACCAGCACTTTGCCGGTATCGAGACCATACAAGGGGGCATAATAATGAAAGGCGGGGTCGCTCGCATGATAAACATAAACGATATCATCCGGCGTCCTGTTTTCCGCAACATATTGAATGACAGGTCGAACATCTGACCCGCGTGTGGTGAGAAAAAATTCATCAAGTGTGGTGCCCGGCGGCCAGACCAGCAATATGACCGGCAGACTGCATAAGATCAGAGCCAGACTGCGGTTCCATTTTGCAGTGAATGAATACATCCACCTAAGACCTTCGGATATTAATAACAGCATGAACGGAACCAGGAAGAGCATGAACCTATCTTTGAGCGGGTATTTTTGCAAAGCGCAAGCAATTAAAACGATCAAAGCAGGCAAAGTGATAAGCAGGGCAAGGCTTCGATTTCGAACGAATAGAGACAATCCGCCAATAATGACCAGGATCGGAACAATCAAAACCGCAGTGATGTGAGTGTTCAGACTCATAAGTAAGAGCGAATAATACGTACTTATGAACCAACCCCAGTCGCTCCAGGGTGGCAGGGGTATGAAGGCTTTGCTCCAATAACTTTGCATGAATTCGTCTGCCGCCAAATGTTGCAGCGATAAAAAATATTCCAGCGCGAAGGAGACTGTCCACCCAACTCCAATTGCGAAAATCCAGGAAAAAGGCACATATTCTTTTCGTGTGAGCTTCTCACGAACCAGTACCAGCCCAATCCCTGTGAGTACGAAGGCGGACGGGTGTGATACCCACATTGCAATCAAGCCGCCAATTCCTAACAGAAGAAAATCCTTTGCGCGCGCATTTCCCTGAATACAGCTGCCCGCTTGATAGACCAACAACAAGGCGATCATCACATCGCTGGAATATTGCTTGAGTTCGGATGAATAATAAATCAACTCCCAGCCGATGGAAAACGTCAGGAGCGCGAATAATCCACCTATCCCAAAATAGGTTCGGGCAATCAGAAAAAGTAAGAAAATGGCAAGTATTCCCGATAGCAGAGGAAAAAGGCGTAGCGCGTATTCGGTATTCCCCAAAACGATAATCGAAAACTTCTCGATAAACAAGAAACCAATTGGCGCGCCTTGTTGATAATCCAGCGGCTGAGTCAAACCACTAAACGAGCGTGTCACCAGGTTATAAGCAAGGCTTGCCTCGTCCGCCCAAAAGGAACGGTTGACAAAGTATTGCCGCAGACGCAGGATGATTCCTATCAGGATAAGGAGCCACCATGCCCATTCTGGTCTTGGTATTAACTTCAGTCGGGCCCATGCCTGTTGCATAAACAATTCCTGTCATCCAGAGTTGGAAACTTAACACCTTATCCCATTGGATTCATTCGGTAATATCTGCGTTCATAATTCTATCACTCTAACAAAATGTGCATTCATCAAGATTGAATGATGGGGACTCCCCGAAGCAAAATATTTCATGGAATGCCAATTTCACTAGCTGATATAATTTTTTTATGGCAGTAGACACATCACTTAATGACCTTCCAAAAGAAATTGTCCTTGCTTTGCTGAAGAAAATTGCGCCTGGCAGTACTCTCGTGAATATCGAATTACTCCCCGGCAGTTTCTCCAATCATACGCATCTGGTAGATGCGCGCCTGACTAACAGCAATCCTTATAAAATCGTCGTGCGGCGTTATAAAGTCTTTGGCGATTATGATCGCGGAGAAAAGGCGCGCAGGGAGTTCAAAACATTCGAATTGCTGAACCAGCATGAAATCCCCGCGCCTGAAGCGCTGCTTCTCGATGAAACAGGAGATGTTTTAGGTTCGCCTGGAATCGTCACACGATTTGTGGAGGGCAGTCTCATGATGAAGACACCATCCAATCCCATTGAGTGGGCGCGTAAACTCGCGCAGACGCTGGCGAAGATTCATTCCATCCCATGTGGAAAAAATGAGCAAAGTTTCCTGCTCAAAGGCAATGCCGAAGCTACATGGTTCCTAAAGTATGATTCCGCCCCAAAATATATGCATGATTATCCTAGCGGCACGGACTTATGGCGAACGATTCGTGAGCTGCATCCAAATATTCGCGACGTTTCTCCATCCCTATTGCATATTGACTATTGGTCTGGCAATATCCTGTGGAACAAAAATGAAATATGTGCTGTGCTTGATTGGGAGGAAGCCGCGTCTGGTGACCCTGCAGTGGATTTGGGTTATGCGCGCATGAACATGGTCTTGATGGGTGTGCCTGACGCGGCGGACGAATTCCTGCGCGTGTATGAAACTGAAATGGGACTCAAGGTTGAGAACCTGGGATTTTGGGAACTCGCCGCTTGTGTCCGCCCGATGGTTGATCCTGTTGATTGGAAAGTGAACGACACAAGCGGGCTGGATGCGAACATCTTCCTGAAATTCATTGAGGATGCAAAAAAGAGGGTTTAGCGACTCGGCATAAAAATTTCCCCTCATCTCAAAGGAAGGCGAGGGAAAATTGACGTAGTTTCCTAATCCTTCAAAAACTTTATAACTCGCTCATGGATTTCCTTTGATTGCAATGCGCCTCGGTGTCCCAATCCTTCCGTTTCGATGAAGCGCGCGTTTTTCCAGGTTCGTGCAATGACGCGGCTATCTTCAATGGGAGTGACATTATCCGCCGTGTCATGGAACATCAATGCTGGGATGTTGATATGCGAAGCCAATTTATCATGGACGATTGCCTCCAACACACCTTGTCCAAAATTTTCCTGAAGCATCACGCGAAAGCCTTCGATGATCTCATCCGGCAATCCCGCGATGGATTGAAAACGCGGAAGTGAGTCCAAAAGACGGTTGAACGCGCCGAAATACACCAGTCTGGACGGAGGCGGGAAGTTGCGTTTGACCAGTGAATACGAGGCAATCAAGGTCCCAAACGAGTGGGCGATGATCGCATCAAATTTCCCCTCCTGTTTTGCGATAATGTCCATCGTGGGAGCGATTTCAAGGAGGTTGGTCATCTTTCCATCAGATCCGCCATGCGCGGGCTGATCGTACGCCACGACGCGATACCCTGCTGATAACAGCGGGTCAACAAAACCAGTCATTTGTGCGCGGCTTCCTCCCCAGCCATGCATCAACAAGACTGCTGGACCTGTGACGCCCCAGCTTGTAACTGCCAACTCACCGCCATCAAACCGGATCCGATAATTGTTTCCGCGTTCAAGAATGGCTTGATCTCCCGCTTTGAGTTCATACTGGGACGGACTGAAAAAAGCCTGGTATGCCTTTTTCACAATTGCCTGATGTTTGATTGTGGCGGGTTCCAAGGTATTTATATTTTCTCCTTTTGATACTTACTAACTGATGTGACATACCGTCCCGAAGGTTTGAATGGCTCAGCCAATTTTTTCGAGTAAATCCTTCGACATCAGGGCAACGCCTTCGGGATGTTCTACACAAGGTGTTTACCAAACAGCAGGATTTGACGGTAAAAAATTTACGCGAGCAAGTCTTGTTTATTTTGTTCGACCACCGTGTAAAACTTTTTAGGTCCTAATGCGCGCGCCATTTGCAGGGCGCCTTGCAAACTGGACAAAACCAGCGCGGCTTTGCTCGCAGGATCACCATTAAATCTAAATATATCGGCATCCCTTCCTTCACTCAACATAGATTGAAGCCACGAGAGCAGTTCACTATTCATGGCTTTTGTTTCCTGTTGCAAGAGTTCGGGAATGGAATTGAATTCCGCTTCGAGCGAGCCTACGAGGCAGACCTTGCCATTGTCCGCGCGCATACTGGTGTAAATGTTGAAGAACCAATCCAATTTTTCCTGGGGGGATAGATCCTTTACGCGCGCGTTGTTGATCCACAACTGGAAACGATCTCTGTAACGTTTCACCACAGCACAGGCTAACGCTTCCTTGGTTGGGAAGTGATAGTGAATGGCGGCGTTCTTCACGCCCAGTTTTGCCGCGATGTCAGCATAACTAAACCCATTGAAGCCTTTATCTTGAAGAAGCGATTCAGCCAGATTCAGTATCGTTCTTTGTGTATTCGTGCCTCTGACCATGTCTAAATTTTACTTACTAGTTAGTAAGTTGTCAAGAGGACTGCCCCACCATTACAAACCGAGCCAGGGTTTTTATTGTCCTGCCTGTTCGTTATTTATCTTTATCAAACCATCTATGAATTCTGTAATTAGAACAAGTTCCGAGTCTGAATAACCTTTCAAAAGCTTTGTCAATGAATCCATATACGAATCGTAAAGTCCATCTACTGTTGCTGTATCTTGCGGCCCAGGATGGATAATTACACGCCTGCGATCATGCGAATCCGCCGCCCTTTTAGCCCATCCCGCCTTTTCCAGGCGATCAACAATTCCGGTAATAGCGCCGGTTGTCAGACCAGCCAGTTTCCCCAACTTTCCTGCGCTCAATGGACCCATTCGAATGAGGATTTCCGCGCACCTCAGATCATTCGGTCCCAGACCAACTTTCTGAGCAATGGAATTTGCAGATAAGACTGCTGATGTGGTGAATGTACGCAAGCGCCAATCGAGGTCTTTGACGATTTCCGTTCGGCTTTTTGAAGGTCTTGACATTTTGTCCGCTTTCGTTTACCATTAATTATCTTAGTTATAAGATAATTAATGGTAAGATAATTATGTGTTAATTATATCATTTTAGAAAAATAAGGAGACTAAAAATGATACTCGTTACTGGAGCAACAGGAAATGTAGGTAAGGAACTGGTAAAGCAACTACTCAACCAATCCAAAACCGCACCAATTCGCGCCCTGGTTCGCGATAAGCGAAAGGCAGCTGACTTCGGTAATCAGGTCGAACTTGCAACCGGAGATTTGGATAAGCCTGAAACGCTTGTATCCGCGATGCAAGACATTGACAGACTCTATCTTGTCACCCCCGACACTCGACAAGTTACTAACCTGCTCAAAGCCGCAAAGCAGGCGGGAGTTAGATATGTTGTGAAGCAATCCACCATTGAAGCGGATCGCTCTTTGGGACCGGGAAAATGGCATCGTGAACAAGAGGAACTTATTAATTCCATGGGGTTCGCATGGACGTTCCTTCGCCCGACCATGATGATGGTCAATACAATTGAATGGTGGAGCGAAACGATCAAATCACAAAATGCCGTGTATTTTCCAGGCGGTAATGGAAAGGTCCCGCCAGTCGACCCGCGCGACGTTGCCACAGTTGCCTGCGCCGTTCTCACAAACCCTGGACATGATGGGAAAATTTACGAATTAACCGGTCCTCAGGCGCTCACCATTGGAGAGATGGTCGAAACCCTGGCGAACGTTTTAGGCAGACCTTTGCGATATACAAATGTGCCTGTATTTGCTGCCACAATTGCCATGCTAAGATTCGGGCTGCCTTTCTATGTGGTCAAAGGGTTGATGCAGACCCTGGGAGCTTTGCGTAGAAGCGAGTATGCATATGTGACTAATACTGTTGAGCAGGTTGGGGGATGCAAACCGCGAATCTTTGAAAAGTGGTGTCGTGATCACGTTGCGGCTTTTCAGTAAATCCCGATTTTTTATCCACTAGACCTCAGCCTTGAAGTCTTTTTTATTTCTTATAGGACTCCCGCAAAACGAAGCAGTTGACGAGTGGGCGAAAAGCCAGTAAGTT
>CAZIYY010000042.1:0-28976 GCA_964543585.1 uncultured Anaerolinea sp.
TTGGGCAGATTTATCCCTGAACCCTGGCCTACTTGAAATACCTACCCCTGAAAGAGTATCTTCTCCCAAGCCGCCGCTGAATCCAGCCTTCCACAGATCATCCGTTAATAAGGCCGCGCTTGAGGCGAGCGTACGCCCATTATGGTTGAGCGCGCGCCTGAATTCGCAGGAACTCCTCCATGAACTTTTGCGCGATGATTTCATTGTGGATGATCAATACATTCTCATCGTTTTCAATTTCAGCCCGGTTCGTAAAATCATACGAACCTATCACAACGATCTTGCCGTCAATAATCATGATCTTGTGATTCAGCACCTCGGGGTTGCGATCCAAAAGGACATTAAGCCCGGCCTGCCGAAAGAAGTTTAACTCCTCCACCAGATTCGGGTTTGGATCAACCTGGTTCGGGTCGACCAAATCGAACTCCAATACGCCGCCGATGGTGACACCGTCATGCGCTTTCGCGCGAATAGCAGTCCCCAACTCTGAAGAGGAAAATGCATAGACAAGGAAGGAAATATTCTGCTGGGCTTCAGCAACCAACTGGCTCAATCGCGCAACTACGATATCATCGGGCGAGAATAGAACTTCGACTTGTGTCCCTTGGATATCCACATTTGGATAGGGCGTCTCGGGAGCAATCAGAGGTCCAAACTGATGATTTTCAAACATCTCATTAAATTCTTTGGTATAGTCAGCCGCCACCTCTTCTGAATTAATTCGGACCAGGGTATTGTATTCCCTGAACACACCTGCAGAATCGTAACTTAGCGACCCCGTCCAGACTTGATTATGGTCAATGACGACGAATCGGTTGTTCATCAATCCGACTACTTGTTGATCGTCAACCACGGGAATGCCTACGTCCACCAACAGTTGGTAATCAGAACGGGCAGTTAAACTATCGGTTTCCGTGATGACACGCACCGCTACACCCCGACGATGGGCAACGATCAAAGCATTGGTAATGCTGTCGAGGTTCAAATTCCTCAAGGCAACGTCGACGCTTTGCTTTGCGGCAACGATTGCGGCTGATACGAAGGCATCAATACCGCCAACCTCACGCGCCGCAAGCGGATTGACCGGATCTGTGAAATACAGTTCAAACCAGGGTGCGCGAAATCCGAAGCCGCTTCTGAGGGGCACGGGTGCAAAAAACTCCGCTGGAGTAGTCTCGGCGGCTACAGTTTCGGTAACCGGCGGCTGGGTAAGAACTGGCTCGGTAAGAATAGATGGTGGAGGCGTTTGCGCGCCTCCGCCGCTTCCGCAAGCCTGAAGAATAAGAGCGATCCCGATAATGGCAGAGTAAACTTTAAATGTTCTCATCCTATAACTCCTTCGATAATGACACAAGATAGGCTTTGTTTTGCCTTAATATCGCTGGCATATTCTATCTTAATTCGTTCTTGAAAATCCTACCTGTAACTTATTTAACCTAAATGTGATCCCTCTACCAAGGAAATTATCCGCATAAATGGCATATACTTTCAACGCGGAGTTAATCGGACTTTAAAGGCAATCTTCCTATTTTGCTTTGCCCTGGTTTGCCACTGCCGCGGCCTTCCTGGCGGCTTCTTCGGGGTCGCCAAGATAATAATGCTTCACTGGTTTCAGGTTCTCGTCCAATTCATATACAAGCGGCAAACCTGTTGGTATATTCAACCCGGTAATATTTGCATCTGAAATACTGTCAAGGTATTTCACCAGGGCGCGGATGCTGTTGCCATGCGCCGCGACAATGACGCGTTTGCCGGATTTGATAACGGGACTCAACGTCGCGCGCCAATAGGGGAGAACGCGTTCCAGCGTGATTTTTAGGGATTCGGTGGCTGGCAGTTGCTCGAGAGTCAACGAAGCGTAGCGAGCGTCAAATTTTGGGTGCCGCTCATCCGTCAATTCCAGCGCGGGAGGCGGCACATCATAACTGCGCCGCCAGAGCTTCACTTGTTCCTCGCCGTATTTTTCCGCCATTTCGGATTTGTTCAATCCCTGCAAGCCGCCGTAGTGGCGCTCATTGAGTTGCCATGCGTTCGTGACGGGAATCCATTCGAGATTCATTTCCTGTAAGACAATCCACAATGTTTGAATGGCGCGCCTCAAAACAGACGTGTACGCGACGTCAAAAACATAACCACCCTCCCTAAGCAATTTCCCAGCTTGGCGCGCCTCTCCCCTGCCCTGTTCGGTAAGACCCACATCTGTCCAGCCTGTGAAACGGTTTTCAAGATTCCATACGCTTTGTCCGTGGCGGACTAAAACAAGTTTGTACATTGCATTTCTCCGCCTTAATTATATACCTATATCCCATCAAACAAATCGTGTTTCCTTCCAAAACTTCCGTTCACGGGCGGGTATGCGCGCATGTAATCCTCCTGTCCGCCAAATACACGCGTAAAAAATCCCATCAAGCCGCGCCGCATTTGCATGCCGCCCTGTGAAGCATGTTGCTCACCGGCTTTGCGTTTGACCTCACTCACTGAGCGGACATCCAAGCGAACATGAATCGGAAAATCTACGATGAGATCCGTCAGGTCAATGTCACCGTTGCGCCCCTGCTTGCGCGGGTCTTTGCCGAACAAAGGCATGAGGCGAATTGCCCATCTGAGTAACCCGCGTGGAAAAACCTGATAGTAGAGAGCAAGCGGCTTGAAAGGCGGGCCAGCCTCAGCGTGGAAAGAGGTGTCGTCCGCTTTTTCAAAGGCAAGTTTGGTCGCGTTGTGAATGTGGATGTGGTCGGGATGCTTGTATCCGCCAATTGGGTCGAAGGTCAAAACGATATCAGGTTTGAGTTCACGAATATATTTGACAATCCGCCCCGCCACTTCATCAATGGAATGATTGATCTGGGCGTCGGGATGTTTGTTAGCTTCCATGCCAGGCATATCGGAATCGCGATAGCCGAGAAAGAAGACTTCCTTCAAGCCAAGATGTTTGGCAGCGCGCATGAGTTCATCAGTGCGAAGTTCGGCGATATCGTTGAATCCGTTAAGATATTCTTTATCCACTGTTCCCGCTTCACCGCGCGTGGCACAGACGTAGTATGTATTATAGCCGCGCTGTGAATATAGCGCGAGCGTGCCGCCAATCCCAAAAGATTCGTCGTCAGGATGCGCGAGAACTGCCAATATTGTTTTTGTCATGTTTCCTCGTATAATCGAATTTGTAATCGCTATTCTGACAACCCATTATCCATAAACTTTACAAGGAGCCTGAATGAAATTTGAAACGCTTGCCATCCATGCAGGTCAGGACCCCGATCCCAACAACGGAGCGGTGATGACGCCCGTATATTTCACGTCCACTTATATGCAGGACGGCGTCGGCAAGCCGCGCCAGGGTTATGAATATTCGCGCACAAAGAATCCCACGCGCCTTGCGCTTGAAAATTGTCTTGCCGCGCTCGAAGGTGGCGGATATGGACTGGCTTTTGGCTCCGGACTTGCCGCGACGGATACCGTGCTTCGCTTACTAAACTCAGATACACATGTGCTGGCAGGCAATGACGTATATGGCGGCACGTTCCGTTTATTTGACAAAATACTGCGCCGCTTCAATCTGGACTTTACGTTTGCCGACACCACCGATCCTGAGTCTGTGGCTGAGGCTCTGACTCCTTCAACGCGGCTCGTCTGGCTTGAGTCTCCGACCAATCCTTATCTTCGCATCACAGATATTGGCGCAGTCGCTGAAATCGTTCACGCGCACGAAAATAAACCTCTGCTCGTCGTTGATAACACGTTCGCAACGCCATACTTGCAGCGTCCGCTGGAACTGGGCGCGGATATTGTCGTTCATTCGATGACCAAATATCTCGGCGGGCATTCAGATGTCGTTGGCGGCGCAGTGATAGTGAAAGACAAGGAACTCGCAGAAAAACTTTACTTCCTGCAAAACGCGGTCGGTGCGGTCATTGGACCCATGGACTCTTTCCTGGTGCTGCGCGGACTCAAAACCCTGCACCTGCGGATGGACAGGCACGCCGAAAACGCCGTTGCCATCCTGGAATTCCTTGAGAAGCATCCAAAAATCGAAAAGTTGTTTTATCCATTTCACGCATCACACCCACAATCCAAAATCGCGAAACACCAAATGAAAAACGGCGGAGGCATGATTTCTTTTATTATGAAAGGCGGGCGTGATGCGGCGGTCAAAGTTGCTGAGGGAACAAAAATATTTGCCCTAGCCGAATCATTGGGCGGAGTGGAATCGCTCATCGAAGTCCCTGCCGCGATGACTCACTTGTCTGTGGCTGGTTCACAACTCGACGTTGATCCCGCGCTGGTACGGCTGTCGGTTGGAATTGAAAATAAAGACGATCTGATTGAGGATATCAAGCAGGCATTGGATCAAGCCTAATTCCTTGCTATCCTTAATTTTATCGCGAAGACGCTCAGAATCTGAGAGCCTTCGCGGCTTGGCGTTATCCTGCTCGGAGGCGGTCTCTGACCGCCGCGTTTTGCAGACAAGCCACAGGGTCACATATCATTCTCGAATGGGGGGATACTTTGGGAGCATAACAGTGTAAAAGGTGACTGAAGAAACTAACAACTCAGATTTATTTACCCATTTGCTTATTTACTTCGCATGGACGGCAACCAGTGTCACATCATCATCCTGCTTGGAGCCGTTCTGGTAGCTCATCAGCGTTTCAAGCAATTGATTGCAGCCTGATTGCGCAGATACATTTTTCAGCCCTGCAATTGTCTCCTTGATCCGCTCCAAACCAAATGCCTCTCCTTTGGGATTACGGCAATCGGTCATCCCATCTGTAAACATGACCAGCAAAGAACCTTTGGGAACCAAAATACTGTTTTCATCCAGCATGATATCCTCCCACAAACCAAGCGCCATCCCCGGTTTATGCGGCAAGCGATGGACTTCGCCCTGCGCATCCAACAACAGCGGCGGCTCGTGCCCTGCGCGCGCATAGGAGAATTCACCGGTATCAGCATCCAGGACTCCATATAAGGCTGTAACAAATTGCCGGGATTTTTCAAAGCGGGTGATGTGCTTATTTGCCATGCGTAGGACTTCACCGGGGGTAGTGGCGCGGTCTGCTTCCGCGATGACCAACGCGTGTGCCCGCGCCATAAAAATGGCGGATGGCACGCCTTTATCGGCTACGTCGCCGATCAGCACGCCCAGCTTGTTATCGCCCAGATCGAAGACATCATAAAAGTCTCCTCCCACCTGACGGGCAGGCAAAATGCGACCGCCGAAATCATAGCCGCTATGCGCCGGCAAAACATCCGGCAGGATGGACATTTGAATATCAGCGGCAACTTGAAGCTCGCGCTCCATGCGCTCTTTTTCGATCAACTGTTCCTGCGCGGCTTTGAGTTCGTCAAAGGCCTCCTGTAGTTGGCGGTTTTTTTCCGTGAGGTCGCGGAAGGTGGCAACGTTGGTACTATCCAGCCGCTGGCTTAGTACACTAACCATGGCATTTGCCAATTCGGGATGTCGATGCAACAAGTCCTGAAACTGGTTCCGGCTCATGCTGAGCAGGACGACATCGCCGCGCGCACGCGCGCCGGCTGTACGGCGCCCTCCCGGCATGATGAGACTCATTTCTCCAAGATATTCGCCCTCTTTGAGAACATTGAGAATCAATTCATTGTCCGTGTTGGATGCCATGTTAATTTCAAGTTCTCCCCTGACCATGACATACATATGCTCGCCGGGATCTCCCTCGCGAAAAAGAATATCCCCTGATTTCAAATTAACCACATCCAAGGCAGACATGAGTCGGTCAAGCTCTTCAGGCGGAAGGTCGGCAAAGATAGGAATGCGGGCGAGCAGATTTACAGACATAAGTTTGGAGGTCATTTCTATTGGGTTTCTTATTATGAGTCTATTTTACACGATTACGAGGCGAATTGAGCACAATCAAAAAAGACTACGCACCTTCTAAAATTCCACCACTTCCTTGCCCGCCAATTTATCCTGGATGCGCTCGATCACTGTATCGAGATGTTTCTGCTGATGTACATAATCCAGATCGTCGGTCCTGATCGTGAGCACCGGGCACATGTCAAACGCGCCCAGCCATTCGTCGTAAAATGAATCGAGCAGGGATAAATATTCGGGCGTGATGCCGGTTTCCATATGGCGCGCCCGGCGGCGAATCCGATCCATCAAAACACTGGCCGGCGCTTTGAGATAAATCAACAGGTTTGGGCGCGGGATTCCGTTCACAATGATCTCGGACAGCCGGCGATAGGCGAGATAATCCCGTTCCGACAGGTCGCCCATGTGATGCAATGCCCGCGCAAAAATATGAAAATCCTCGTAAATGCTGCGGTCTAAAATCGCGGATCGGGAATCCTGCGCGGCGTCAAGGTATTGATCCGCGCGATGCCCTAGAAAAAAAATCTGTAAGTGGAACGCCCAGGCGCGCATATCGCCATAAAAGTCAGCGAGATAAGGGTTATCCGCCACAGACTCGTAGCCGGTCCGCCAGCCGAGCCGCGCACCAATGCGCTCCGTCAATGACGTCTTTCCCGCACCAATATTGCCAGCCACAACAATCAGTCGTTTTGTCATTTGTCCTCCGCGGAAAGTATAACAAAGTATAGGCGAGCAAAACCATTTTGTCGAGATAAGTGAGCCATGAACAACAGCGATTATTCACCATGGATATTCTCGACATGAGACAAGCGGTAAAATATTACAGCCCATCCGCGTCAAAGGAGAATTCATGCGACCGCTTGAAATCATCATTCCGCTCTTGCTTGCCATTCACCTGCTCTGGCAGCATCCACAGCCCGCCGCGCTTCGATACGCGCCCGCGCTTGTCATCACATTGATTCACTTCCTCATCGAAGGTTATCGCTGGCAGATGATTCCGATGTACGCGCTGACAATGGCATTGACCGTAATTGTCTTCCTCGCAGGAGACATAAAATCACTCGCTTCATATCTGACCCTTATCCTGCTCGCTGTTTCGACAGCGCTTCCCTACCTTTTGCCTGTCCCGACCATCCCCACCCCAAGCGGACCCTACGACGTAGGCACGCGCATTTACGAGCTCACAGACTCGTCGCGCAAGGAAATTTATTCGGGCAACGACGAAGCGCGTCGCTTCATGATCCAGGTTTGGTATCCGTCTGAAGCGAAACCATCCGATCAACGCGCGCCCTGGATGGCAAGCGCAAAAATCTTCGCCCCCGCCATTGCAACATATATTGACATGCCATCTTTCTTTCTCGATCATCTTGCGTTAGTCAAAATGCCCGCGTATAAGGAATCAAAAGTTGCGAAATCAACGAATCCGTATCCGCTTATTTTGTTTTCGCACGGCTGGAACGGATTCAACGCGCAGAACACAAATCAGGCATTGGAATTGGCAAGTCATGGATATATCGTAATTGGCATACAACATACATACGGCGCGGTCGTAACAGTCTTTCCCGATGGAACAATCGCTAACAATAACCCTTCGGCTCTACCCAAAGATGCGCCGACGGAAGAATACGAAATCGCCGCGCACATACTGGGCGATCAATGGGCTGGCGATTTGGGGTATTCGCTCGACTTTATGAAAGCGCAAAACGAAGCTGTGTCGAGTCCATTTTACAATCTGCTCGATCTGAATACGGTGGGCGTGTACGGACATTCAACCGGAGGTGGCGCGGCGATCCAATTCTGCGGCACAGACCCGCGCTGCATCGCCCTGCTCGGAATGGATCCGTTCATGCATCCCGTTTCGTATGAAGTGATAGATAAAGGCATTACGCAACCTACGTTCTTCATGTTCAGCCAGAAATGGGCAGACGATGTGAAGAGCCGTAACAACGAATTATTCAGGGAATTTGCTCGGAACGTAAGGCAGTCCTTTGGTGTAATTACCATAAGTGGGACCGCCCATTACGATTTCACCGACCTGCCCCTACTTTCTCCTCTCGCTCCCCAACTCGGGCTCAAGGGTCCAATCAATGGAAAACAGGTCACCGCCATCGTGGACGATTATCTGCTATCATTCTTCGATATGACGCTCAAAGACAAATCAGCGAGCCTTTTTGATAGTCAATCTCAAAAATATAAGGAAGTCAAATTTCATCAATAGGAGAAACAATGGATACAAAACCTGCGTTGGAATCAAACCTTGTGGAGGAATTCGTCAGGGTCGCGCACGCCGATCTGGATCGCACACGTGAGTTGCTCGAACAGGAGTCTGGGCTGGTTAATGCCTCCTGGGATTGGGGCGGCGGAGATTTTGAAACCGCGCTCGGCGCCGCATCTCACATGGGCAGAAAAGACATCGCCAATTACTTGCTGGGAAATGGCGCCCGTCTTGATCTATTCGCGGCGGCGATGCTTGGCAAGTTTGAAATAGTGAAATCCGCGCTGGAGAATTACCCGGACGCGATTCATGTGCCAGGTCCTCACGATATTTCATTGCTTGAACACACCAAATTCGGCGGCGAAGATGCAAATGCGGTTTATGAATTTCTTCAATCACTGCTTCAACAACAACCCTAATGTTCAGTTCTGATCTTAGCCGGGCAATGGAAAATTTCGCAGCCCTCATGCTCCCTCTTTCAGAAAAGGATTTGGAGCGTGAATGGAAATGGAAAGATCACGATGAAGAAGGGATTCGCTTCGCCTGCTTTGTGACATTGCAAGAGTTGAGACAGCTGGCTGTTGAGTTAACGGCGCGTCATCCAAAGCCAACGCCTGCCCAGCGTATCCTCAACCAATACCACGCCGCTTACATAGACTTGCAAGCCGCGATCTTCGGGCTTTCGGAGGAAGATGCAGACAAAGTTCCGGCGGAAGGTGAATGGCAGGTGCGACGCGTCTACGCGCATATTCTCAGCGCGGAGATCAACTTTACGATCACCATTCGATATGCGCTGGAAAAACACCGAGCCGCGGCATGGACGCCCGAAAGAATGTCTGACGAAGATGAAAATCGGCTGGCGGGCATGAGCGAAGAAGAATATCAAACGTTGCTTGAGGGTCCGCTTGAAGGTATGCTGACTCACCATCGCGAATTCCATCCAGCGATCATTGAAGAGTTTAGCAGGATCACAGATGAAGAACTTGACTTGCCGTCCACCTTCTGGGAGGAGACGCGTTTCCCCATTCGCCATCGCCTGCATCGTTACGAAGCGCACTACGCCCAACACACGGTTCAAATTGACAAAACACTTGAAGCAATCGGGCAAGCCCCGAACGAGTCAAAGCGCTTGATCCGTAAGCTCTATGCCGCGCTCGCAGAAGCAGAAGGCGTGATCATCGGCGCAGAAAAAATGGATGATGCAGTCATACATAAAACTGCATCATCCATTACGGAACGAACCAAAGAAATCAGCCGCTTGCTCAAGTAAGGCTATGTGGCGGCTGTCCTCATCTTCTGGCGCGCAATCGCCGCCTGGAACATGCGGTCAAAGAAAACTTTATAGCCGCCGGGATCATATAGAATCATATAATCCGCAGGACCATATTCTTCGGGCTTAAACATAATTCCGCCGTTGGGGTTGATTTCCAAAATAAACAACTCGCCCTTATCGTTCATGCGGATATCACAGCGACCATAACCCACTCCGTCCATCGCGAGATACATACGCTTGGCAATGTCATGCAGGCGCGCGATCGACCTAGGATCACTCACGCGTTTGAAATCGAATATCACTTCGTAATTCCATTTTACGTCAACGTGCCAAAACTCTTCACCAGGAGGGAAGACCAATTCCGCAGGAGGATAGGCGAGCGGGTTGCTGAAATCGTCGGGGTTATCCACAACCAAAACATTGAATTCCTTTCCAACGATAAATTCCTCCATGCGTGCCGCGCCAAACTCCGCGCAAACCCGGCCCACCTGCTCTCTTAATTGTTCCGGCGTGTCCACGCGTGATTCACGGATCATGCCCGTACTGCCATAACTTTTCGGGTGCTTGACCATAATCGGATAACGCAGATTCTTTACAAGTCGTGCCGCTTCGTCAACACTTTTGACCCGATACCCGTTGGCAAAACCGATCCCGTTCGCATCCGCTGCTGCCTGCATTTCTTCACGGGTCGGGTCGAAGAATTTTGAATCTGCCCCTGTAAAAGGCAGATTGAGAGCCTCGAGCGCCTTCACCACGTCCACTCCTTCATATCCCTGCTCCCCATCGCCGTCATTATCGTAGCCCTCACAAAGGTTCAGGTAGATATCAAACTTCTTGCGCGCATCCACGGAGCGCAAAACATCCAGAACGGGTTCGGTCATTGTGACCATTTCCCAGTCATATCCCTGCATGAAAGGCCCGGGGTTGAAATCTGCGATCTCTTCATCGGAAAGTATGCAGACACGCATTGTTCACCTCAATTTCGAATTTGCAATTGCCATTCCTGCCCTGTTACGAACGATCGCAGCGCGGAAGATTCGATCAAAAAAACCCGGATGACCACGCGCATCGTATTCCATCATCACATCTGAAGGACCCAGGTCTTCAGGCTTGAACAGAATTCCGCAATTGGGATTGATCTCGATCATATACAACTGCCTATCCGGTCCCATACGAATATCACAGCGCGCATAGCCCACTCCATCCATAGCAAGGTACATCTCGCGCGCTATTTCCATCAAACTCAACGACAACACTTTATCTTCAATAGGCTTCAAGTAGACCCACTCTTTCCACTTTACGCGCGAATGTAGAAAATCCTCGCCGGGCGGAAAGATCAATTCCGCAGGCGGATACACAAACGGATCGTCCAGATCATCAGGATTATCAACAACCATAACAGTGAACTCGGGGCCATCAATGAACTCTTCAACGCGCGCACTCCCAAACCGATTGCAGATTCGCTTCACCTGTTTCCGCAATTTTTGAGGAGCGTCCACGCAGGAATTACGCGTCATCGCGGTGCTGGCAAAACTTTGTGGATGTTTCACCATCAACGGATATCTCAGACTCTCCAAAGCATCCAACTCGCTGACGTTTGATACGTTCATCCCTCGGGCGAATCTTATGCCGTTTGCCTCGGCGACAGCCTGCATCTCCTCACGGGACGGATCGTAAAAGTGGCTGTTCGCTCCTGTAAATGGAAGGCGCAATTCTTCGAGCGCGCGCACGATTTCCAATCCAGAGTAGGTTTCTTCCCGCCCCCCTGCGCCATCGCATAAATTAAAATAAACGTCGAAGCGTTCTTCTTCAGCAAGCCTGCGAATAAAATCAACCACAGGCTTTTGCGGAATGAAAGGCTTCCAAGTATAAGCGCGTAAATATTGTGATGGATTAAACTCTTTCAATTTAGAATCAGACAATACACAAATCCGCATGGCTGCCTTATGGCATCGAAGTTCAATTCTTATTATGACACAAAATCTTGCAATGACAATATTTTTGAATATTAAAATTTTCTATGCAATTTGAACATTACCTTCGGTATTCATATATAATCACAGCATGAAAAAACAAAATCCTGTTCGCCGCTATTCTTCGGTCTTCCTCATTCTGGGACTCGCCTTCCTCGCAATCGGCATCTCCACTGACCAGACAGCGTTCACCTGGATCGCGATCGCTTTTGTGATTTTGTCGCTTGCATCAGGTGGAAGGTGGTTAAGACCAAGAAGATAAAGCCTCATATCACCAACGCCCCCGCAAATTGTTAAGCTCCAATTACCCATTACAACACCCAGAAGACCTGCCAATCTGGAAAGCCGCCTCACGCGCCCCTTGACAAGGCTCTTTTTTTCGTCTAAAATTTAGGCATACCTAAATTTCACTTTAGCCATAAATAGGATAATTCCTGCCTAAGTTCTCAACAAACAGATGGAGCAATAAAATGAAAAGAACCGCTTTGTTTCTACTTACCCTCTTCGCGCTCGTGCTTACTGCATGCCAGTCCAGCGGACCTTCAAGCAAGATCAACGTCGAGATGACCGATTTCGCTTTCACGCCCAACCACTTCACGATCCCCGCCGGGGAAGAGATCACGGTGAATATCGCGCATCACGGCAGTGTTGTGCATGAGTTCATTATCATGAATCCCGGCACAACTGCCGGGGATAAATTTGACGAAGAAGATATGCCTAATGTTTATACGATCGTCAAAGTCCCGCCGGGTCATTCTCAAACTTTCACGTTTATGGCGCCTCTTCAAGACGGCGAGTATCAGATTGTTTGTGGAATTGCAGGACATCTTGAGTCAGGCATGACTGCAACGCTGACCGTCGTAAAACAAGATTCATAAAACTCTACAAAACATAATTTGACCTCTTGTATACGTAAGCCGTTGCTTAGCCACAGACTGCGCAAGCGCACACAGGCCTTTGAGAAAACTCATTTTCTATATGGGCTCGGTGGCAAAGGGACTTTCGCAAGAGCTCTATTGATTCAATACCGGAGTCGCCATGAAAAATAAAATTACCCGAAGGGATTTCCTAAAAGCAGGCGGGCTGACTCTGCTGGGGGCGGCGGGCGCTGTGGGAGTGAATG
Source organism: uncultured Anaerolinea sp. (assembly GCA_964543585.1). Classification (GTDB taxonomy): domain Bacteria; phylum Chloroflexota; class Anaerolineae; order Anaerolineales; family Villigracilaceae; genus Defluviilinea. Next base: position 12,433 of record CAZIYY010000042.1, read on the forward strand.
CTCTCAGTCACGCCAGTCACGACGGTGGCAACACAAAAATCCTTGCCGCTCCAGCCATGCAACATGACGGTCATAACGGCGACCTGCCCAACACCGTCGGCGAAGTGGATCACAAAAAGAATGGCTTTCATCCCGACGACATCTTGACGGATTTCGATTCCGGCAAAGTGTCCACCCTGCCCAACGGACAGACTCTGCGCGAATACGAAATTGTCGCGCTAAATAAAAATATCGAAGTCGTCCCCGGCATCGAATACCCCGCATGGACATATAACGGGCGCATCCCAGGTCCCACGATCCGGGCGACCGAAGGTGACCGCATCCGAATTCATTTCAGCAACGGCAGTAATCATCCGCACTCCATGCACTTCCACGGCTTTCACCCAGGCGCGATGGATGGCATCCCCGGCTCGGGTCCGGGAGGCATGATACAGCCCGGCGAGTCATTCGTCTATGAGTTCGATGCGGATCCGTTCGGCTTGCATCTTTATCACTGTCACGTCTTCCCGCTGGCGCGGCACATTGCCAAAGGACTCTATGGCGCGTTCATCATTGATCCAAAAGAGGGACGCCCGAAAGTTGACCGCGAAATGATTATGGTGATGAGCGGCTTCGATGTGGATTTTGATGACGCCAACGATTTTTACGCCGTCAACGCGATTCCCTTTCATTATCAAAATCATCCCATCCAAATTAAGGTCGGTGAAAAAATTCGGATATATCTGGTCAATATCCTTGAATTCGATTTGATCAACTCCTTTCACCTGCATGCAAACTTTTTCCATTACTACCCCACTGGCACGAGCCTCACCCCCTCGGAATTCACCGATACGATCATTCAAGGACAAGCCCAGCGCGGCATCCTTGAGTTCACCTACAAATACCCCGGCATGTATATGTTCCACGCGCACGTAACGGAGTTTGCTGAACTCGGCTGGAACGGCATGTTCGAAGTGACGGAATAGGAGGCGCAGCATGACTCAACAACCGACCAAACCTACGCGCTTCACTTTCAGGACACTCGCCCTGCTCCTCGTCCCAATCATTCTCCTCGTTGGAGTGATCGCGCTCTTCCTCTCCACAGGCGGAGGCTTGGACCTCGACTCAGCCGCGCCCATCGAAAATCTCAACATCGAGCGATACAATCTCAAGAGCAACATGATCGAACTCCACGTCCGCAATACGGGACCTGCAGAAATCAACGTCGCCCAGATCGTCATCAACGAAGCAATCATGCCCTTTACCATCACGCCAAACACGAGCATCCCGCGCCTCGGACGCGCCATCATTCACATCAGCTATCCCTGGACTCATGGTGAGGCGTATGGGGTCACAATTTTTACCCGCAACGCAATCGCCTTTGGCGTGGATATTCCAGTCGCGTTTGAAACGCCACAGCCATCCAGCGCCACATTCTGGGGCTTCACGCTCATCGGTTTATATGTTGGCGTCATCCCTGTCTTTCTCGGAATCTTCTGGTTCCCCGCCTTACGGACTCTTGGTCGTCGCACAATGACCTTCCTCATGGCGGCAACGGCGGGCTTGCTCATCTTCCTCGGCTTGGATACGCTCGCCGAAGCGCTGGAGTTTGCAAATGAAGTTCCTTCAGCATTTCAGGGCATTGGACTCATCGGCATCGGCGCGGTTGCAACCTTCCTTTTGTTGGATGCAATTTCAAAAAGCCAAACTAACACATCAGGAGATGAATCCCAACGCCGTCTGTCGGTTGCCTTCATCATCGCGGTTGGAATCGGATTCCACAACCTCGGCGAGGGACTCGCCATCGGCGCAGCATATAACGTCGGCGAAATCGCATTTGGAACCTTCCTCGTTGTGGGATTCATCATCCAAAACATCACGGAGGGACTCGGCATCATCGCTCCCGTCCTGCGCGACCGACCCACAAATGGCAGACTCGCAATCATGGGTCTGATCGGCGGCGGACCTGCGATCATCGGCTCATGGATCGGCGGCTATACCCCTTCGCCGTTCCTTGCGGTGCTGTTCCTTGCCATCGGAGCGGGCGCCATCTTCGAAGTCATCTACGAGATTGCCAAACTGATTCAAAAAGACACCCAACGCGAAGCCATGCCCATGACCGTATTCAGCGGCGTACTGACAGGCATGATGCTGCTTTGGGTCACGGGATTGCTTATCAAGTAAATCTTTATTCTGTCATTCTGAGGGAGCGAAGCGACCGAAAAATCCCCTCTTGCGAAAAAGGGACTCTTCGCCGTCAAAGGGAGTTCAGAGTGACATAAAGAAAGAGATATATGGAACAAACACTTACCATCTCGATTCAGGACTACCTGAAGAATATCTACGAACTCACCGAGAGTGGTGAAAACGCAAGCACAAACGCGCTCGCGGCAAAACTCAAGATCAAGCCCGCATCCGTGACGGGCATGATACAAAAACTTGCCTCGGCAAAACCTGCGCTCGTTGAATACCATAAACATCAAGGCGTCACCCTTACAAAGGATGGAAAGAAAGCCGCACTCGAAGTGATCCGTCATCATCGTTTGCTTGAAGCATGGTTGGTTCAAACGCTTGGCTATTCGTGGGATGAAGTCCACGAAGAGGCGGAACGACTCGAACACGTCATCTCGGAGGATTTCGAGAGGCGCATCGCTGCAGCAATGGGACATCCACTTCGCGACCCGCATGGAGAACTGATCCCAACCGCCGATCTTAAGATGCCACTGGATGATTCGACCCCGCTTTCTTCGCTCCGCCCAAACCAAAGCGCGGTCATACAAAGCGTCAAAGCCGCGGACACGGACCTGCTTCGCCATCTCGAAAGCCTGGGACTCATCCCTGGCGCGCAGATCGAGGTCAAGGAATATTCGCCATACGACCACAACCTGACGGTCAAAGTCGGGCGCAAAACCACTGTGCTTGGATTGAATATTACAAACAAGATTTTTGTTGGAGAAAGTTGAGTCATGTCATTGCGAGTGGCGCCCCGCGCCACGAAGCAATCCCCTACTCGACCAGAAGATTGCTTCGACGGAAGCTTGCCCTGAGCTTGTCGAAGGGAACACTGTCTCGCAATGACATAAGAAATGAAAGTTAGAAACAAATGGAAACACAAACAATTTTCAGAATCATATTGCCCATCCTTATCATTGCGTTTATCGCGCATCGTGGATATTACGTCAAAACTCACAGCAAGCCCGAAGATGTCACATTGAAAAAACGCGAGGAAGGCATCGTTTCAAAACTGGCTGTCTTGCTCGGCATGATTGGATTACTTTCCATGATTGCCTATGTCATCAACCCGAACTGGCTCGCTTGGGCTGACCTGTCGCTTCCCATTTGGTTACGATGGACAGGTATAGGCATTGCGCTGTTAGGATTTGCCCTGCTGCAATGGGCGCAGGTGACGCTCGGTAAAAGCCGGAGCGATACGCCGCGCATGATGAAAGAGCAAACGCTCATCACAAGCGGATCCTATCGCTGGATCAGGCATCCCATTTACACGGCGTTCATCCTCATCCTGGGTTCAACGCTGTTCATCTCCGCCAACTGGCTGATTGGATTGTGCTGGACAGGAATGACCGTGCTTGAAATCGTTTCACGCATCGGGTTTGAAGAATCGCTCATGCTTGAATATTTCGACGAACAGTATCGTGAATATATGAAGAAGACGGGACTATTACTGCCCCACCTCATTAGATAGTTGGGTGGCAGACATCGAAGTAGCATCAGCTTTTATATGGAGCTAAACGGCAACAATATGCACTATATTAATAATAGTGAGCTTTCTTGCTCACATAATTTTGAAAGAGGTAAATTATGAATGTCAATTTGAAACTATTGATCGGTCAATTCGTCGGCTTTTTTGTGCTCTTTGCCCTCGCCTTATTCCTTCCTGCGGGCACAGTCGCCTGGCCGGCTGGATGGATCTTCCTTGTAATGTTCTTTGGCTTTTTTCTTACCACCAATGTATGGCTGCTCAGGAACAATCCCGGATTGTTGCAAGAGCGCATGAGCCTGGCCAGATCGGATCAGAAAGGATGGGACAAGGTGCTTTTTCCCCTGCTTCTTGTTGCCGCCGTTGTATGGTTGGTTTTCATATCGTTCGACGGGGTTCGCTTTCACTGGTCGCCTGTGCCAGTCTGGCTTCAAGTAGTTGGAGCCGTGGTCCTGCTGAGTTCGTTCTACCTCTTGTTCCTGACGTTTCGAGAGAACTCGTATCTGTCACCTGTCGTACGCATTCAAGAAGAGCGCGGACACACGGTCGTCACCACAGGACCGTATCACCACGTGCGACACCCAATGTATTCTGGCATCCTCGTATTTATGGTGGGGACACCGCTCCTGCTCGGATCTTCGTATGGCGTTCTTGTAGGGTTGATTTTTATGGGCATGCTTGCGAGGCGAGCAGTGTTGGAGGAACGTACATTGCGTGATGAACTACATGGATATGCAGCTTACATGGCAAAGGTGAAATATCGTCTCGTTCCGTATGTTTGGTAGCAATAACTGAAATAAAGGAAAAAATATGAACGAAAACATTTTTCGCATTCTGGCCGCGGTCATCCTTTTCACAGGCATGGGCATCTCAATTTATTTCCGTCGGAAAGCAGACAGAGACACGGGCGAAAAAATCTCCCGCAATGTTGACGGCAACATATTGATGACAATCATAAAAGTCGGCGGTCTGATTCTCTGGTTAAGCCCGCTCGCATATTTGGCCAACCCCGCATGGATGGCATGGTCAAAAATTGGACTTCCCGAATGGGTTCGCGGGCTTGGCGTTGGGATTGGAATCCTTTGCATATTTGGGATTTACTGGCTGTTCAGCAGTATTGGCAGTGGCATTACGCCCACCAGCGCAACGCGCAAAGAACATAAACTAACCACGAACGGACCCTACCGCTGGGTGCGCCATCCGCTTTATACCGTCGGCTCATCTATGTTCATCTCCTTTGGGATGATAGCTGACAATTGGTTTATCGCCGCATTGGGAGCGCTTGCTTTCATTGCCATGGCAAGCCGCACGCCAAAGGAAGAAGCCAACCTCATCGAAAAGTTCGGCGATGAATACCGCGAGTATATGAAACACACAGGACGTTATCTGCCAAAATTAAGATCCGATTGACAATTCGCTGTCGTATATTTGAACCGCGAAGTTCGCAAAGGTTTTTCTTAGCGTTCTTCGCGGTAAATTTGTATGATGGTTGTTCAATTGCGCTCAGAAGGGAGACCACCTAACATGACCACAGCCAATTTTCAGCCTCTTTCCTCATACATCGAATATCCCGTTGACGAGATGAAGCAACGTGCCTCATCTTTTCTCAGGGATATGCAGAGACGGCGCACCGTGCGCTTCTTTTCGGACCGACAGGCGCCGCGCGAAATCATAGAAGATTGCCTGGTTACGGCGGGCACCGCGCCCAACGGAGCCAATTTACAGCCCTGGCATTTTGTCGTGGTCAGCAATCTGAAAGTCAAACACGAGATCCGCGTGGCGGCGGAAGAGGAGGAGGAAGAGTTCTATCACCGCCGCGCGCCAAAGGAATGGCTGGATGCCCTCGCCCCGCTAGGCACGGATGAACATAAGCCGTTCCTCGATACCGCCCCCTATCTAATCGCCATCTTCGGAAAGAATCACAGCGAATTACCCGATGGTCGCCGCGTGAAAAATTATTACGTGAATGAGTCTGTTGGAATCGCAACAGGCTTTTTGATCGCCGCGCTTCATCACGCGGGCTTGGTCTCATTAACGCACACGCCCAGCCCAATGGGATTCCTGAATACGATCCTGGACCGCCCATCAGATGAGAAACCGTTTTTGTTATTGGTAACGGGCTTCCCTGCATCAGATGCGCAAGTCCCCGTCATTACGAAGAAGCCGCTGGAGGAGATCGCGACATTTATATGATGGAACGAGGGTTGATGATTCCAGTGTTTCCCTGCGAAAGGCTGAAGCCTTCGCAAGTTTTCTACTTACTCCGATCTACTCTTCCAGAAAATCAGGTCAATAATATCCCAGGTTTTCAAGTAATACGCTTCAAAGGCGGAGCCAAGTTGTTGAGAATGGGTACGATCTTCTGTGCGATTCAAATATAGGCAAAGCAATAATGATGCGAATACCGCGGGCAATCCCAGCCAAATGGGAGAAAAGCCCGCCAGCCCGGTTATCTGCAACAATGTCCCCAGGTGCAATGGATGCCGCAGAATGCGATAAGGTCCCGTGTGAATCATTCTATGATCTGTCTTAATCACAATCCCCGGATCATAGAATTGACCGAGTTCTCTTAGCGCCCAGATACGCAGTGTCACCCCCAACAGGAAACAGAAATATCCCGTCCATTCCCAGGCTGACAACGGAGCGCCCGGGGAAATGATTCGATAGCCAGCGCCAACGAACATCAAAAAGAATGATGCATCCCAAACCAGCCTCCAGCCATAGCCTTGCGAGGACGTTTCCGCGCTTTCAGCCTTCTGCTTATTTTTTTGAGGAACCGATCTTGCATAAGAATATTGCTCGGCGGCGTAGGGCATAAGTATTCCAAGAACAAAATAGAAAATATTTACGAGCATTGCAAAATCATCCTGTTAATTGCCCAGCAATTCTTATTACGCTTGCGCCGTACGCCATAATGAGAATTGCTGTACTTGCCAAAGCGGATTGGCAATCGAGTAAAATCAAATCATGGTCTGGCTGGCATACACCGTCATTACACTTGGAAGCGCCACCCTGTGGGGAGTGGTAAGCGGCTGGCTGTTGTACTTTTACCTTCCGCCAGGCGAGCCGCCTCTTGTTCCACTCGCATTTTACAGCATCGTAATTCTCATCAGCAAGGCTGTCAACATATTGCTGGGCTTGCCAATCGGATATCTCTCGGATCACACACGCTCAAGCTGGGGGCGGCGTTTGCCGTATATCATCGGCGGCGCGGTCTTTATGCCCATTCTATTCCTCCTTTTATGGACGCCTCCGCAGGGCGGCGCGTCAAACTCAACTTTACTCTATCTTTTTCTGGTGATGATCGGGTTCAATGCGGCGTATGAAGTTCACCAGATCCCATACGAATCCCTTTTGCCTGAACTGGCGATTGGAGAAAAGGATCGCGTGGCAATTTCAAGTTGGAAAACAGGGTTTCTGCTTGGAGGTAATATCCTGGCTGGGTTCGCGGGACCGCTGATCGGACGTTTGGGCTACGTTCAGAGTATGTTGATTTTCTCCGTGATTGTCGCGCCAATCCTGATATTGCCGGGATTTATCCTGCGTAAACGGATCAATCACGGGCCCCAACCCGTCAGGCAGATTTCGTTTTTCACCAGCCTCAAAATAACTTTTAGCAATCGCGCCTTTCAAGTTTTCGCAATCGCCTGGGGGTTAATGTGGACTGCGTCCACACTGGTGCTCGAAACTCTGCCTTTTGTTGTTACAGAAGTTTGTCATTTATCGAAGGCTGATACGGTTTACTTCTACCTACCAGCCATCGCGATCACATTAATTGCTTTTCCTTTTATCACCCGGCTGGCTGGACGTTATGGCATGAAGTCGGTCTATCGCGCCTCCATGCTGGCTGGAGCCATCAGCCTGCCCGGTCTGATGCTGATCGGGGATCAGATTCCAATTCCACTTCTCGCGCAGGGCATTATTTGGGTGGTCTTGCAAAGCGCCAGTCTCGCGGGCGCACAAATCCTGCCCAGCGCGATGATCGCCGAAATAACAGACCATGACGAACGGCTTACCGGTCAACGACGCGAAGGCTCTTTCTATTCCGTGTGGGGTTTGCTCAATCAGGCTTCAAGCGGTCTGGGGTTGGCGGTGATTCCATTATTCCTCCTGTTGGGTCGAAGTCAGTCCGATCCGCAGGGACCGTTGGGCGTGCGCCTGCTGGGACCGGTGGGTGGACTCCTGTTGCTGGCATCTTATTGGGTCTTTCGTCAATACAAAACGGAGCAGGTCAAGGATGACCATGCCTAACTCACATTCATTACGCATGGCTCCGGGTCCGCGCGGTTTATTTTTTCTGAGCAGCTTGATTGGGTTTTACCGCGATCCAATCCGCCTTTTCGATGGACTCCATAAAAAATACGGGGATATCGTCCGCTTGCAAGGCGGACCTTATTGCGCGCATTTGATCACCCAGCCCGAACATATTAGGTATGTTCTGCAAGATAACGCTAAAAATTATCGCCTGAGCGGGATATTCGATGAAACTGCCCCGGTCGTTGGCAAAGGCTTAACCACAAATAGCGGACCAACGTGGCTGAGACAGCGCCGGGTGGTGCAATCCGCCTTCCAGCATCAGTATATTGCCGCTTATGGGGATACGATTATTTCCACGGCTGATGAAGATTTAATACAATGGAAGGAAGCCATCGAACAAAGTAACCCGCTTAACATTGAAGCCGAAATACTGCGGATCAACCTTCTGATTCTAGGCAAACTACTCTTCAGTGTTGATTTTAAGCATGGCGATCCATTTCTGGAGGCGCTCGCAATTGTTCGCAAGGTATCCATAGATCGCGTGCGTTCCCTCATCAAACTCCCATCCAATCGCCGCTTTGAGCAGGCAGTCCAACTGCTGGATGAATTTACTTACAGGCAAATCGCTGAACGACGACGCGGAAGCGCATCGGCAGATGTCTTGCCGACAGACATCCTATCCATACTAATGGATGCAAAATATACAGGAACGGGGACAGGGATGACCGACACCGAACTCCACGATGAGATCATGACATTATTCTTCGCCGCCTATGAAGACGTTGCCAACGCAGTCGCCTGGACCTGGTACCTGCTTGCCCAAAATCCGACAGCGGAAAACCGACTACGGAATGAGATACAGATTGTTCTTGGGCAACGCCTCCCCACAGCGGCTGACCTGCGCGGCTTACCTTATCTATCCATGCTTGTGAACGAAGTCTTACGACTTTATCCTACAACGTGGAGCCTGCTGCGCGACGCGGTCAACGATGACGAAATCGGGGGATTTCACATCCCTGCCAATTCCATGATTCTGTTCGATCTCCATCTAACACATCGCCTTCCAACCTACTGGCCCGACCCTGAGCGCTTTGAACCCGAACGATTCCTGTCCGAGCCTTCCGCAGGCAGGCCGCGCCTTGCCTACCTTCCTTTTGGCGGCGGTCCGCGCCATTGTATCGGCAATCAACTGGCGCTCATGGAAATAAAGTTGATCCTCATCCGCATGATACAGCTTTATCGTTTTACACTTGTGTCCAAGTCCCCAATTCGCATGAACCCACTAAGTTCCTTACAGCCGCGCGGCGGCGTTTGGATGACACTGCAAAGCGCCTGAACAGAATTCACCTTACGCAGTGCGTCGCACCACACGGATATTCGCCGTCGTCTCGAAGTGCCGCTTGAGCGACTTCGTCTCGCCTTGCTTCGTGTGCGTCCCGAAGATAAAGCACTTGAATCATTGCTTACGAAGGATCAAGATACCGAAGCTCCAATATGGCACGCGGCGGCTTGAATTTAAAGAAAGCGAAGTAGGGAAAGGGAAAGATCAGCCGAAGTTGTTTGAATAACTTAACTCGCCAGCCGCGCCTGTAACCAATTCCCCATACATGACTATTGTATTTTCATACCCGGACTACTACAATATATGAATTAGGAAATTAAGGATATATTACATTTATCGTTGAACAAGTCTTTCGATTGCCGGGGTAACGTGAGAAGGAATAAAGAATCATCCTTTGGCGGCCATTGGCGATTGCCGTTACTGAGGAAATGTACATGAAGTTCACCAAAGGATTATCCGTCGTTGTTTCCGAGCTTGCAGTGCTTGGCGCACTGGCGCTGGGGAGTTCACTCGTGTCGTCCAAAGCAGCCCTGGCGCAAGCAGCTGACCCGGTCTTCGTCGGCGCGGGCGATATTACCGGTTGCAGCACGAACAAAGACGAATCAACTGCGCAACTTCTCGACAGCATTGCCGGCACAGTTTTCACCCTGGGTGACAACGTCTATCCGAATGGCGCGCTGACTGAATTCAACGACTGCTACGCGCCGACCTGGGGCCGCCACAAGGATCGCACCTACCCTGCGCCGGGCAACCATGACTATAACACCGCCGGCGCAGAAGGCTACTACACTTACTTCGGCGCGGCGGCTTCGCCCCTTGATATCAACTGCACCGTCAACTGTAAGGGCTATTATTCCTATGACCTTGGGACATGGCATATCATCGTCCTCAACAGCGAGATTGACCGCGCCGTTGGTTCCCCTCAGGAGCAGTGGTTAAGGGCGGACCTCGCCGCGCATCAAAGTGTATGTACGCTGGCTTACTGGCATAAGCCGCGCTTTAGCTCGGGTGGGCATGGCAACACGACCACCGTTCAACCGTTTTGGCAGGTGCTGTATGATTATGAGGCGGACGTTGTGCTGAACGGTCACGATCATGACTTTGAACGGTTTGCGCCGCAAGATCCGACCGGGCAAGCCGACCCAACGCGCGGCATCCGCGAATTCGTCGTCGGCACGGGGGGAGCGGGCTTAACTCCCTTTCTCACCATCCAGCCCAATAGCGAGATTCGTAACAATACCACCACAGGGGTGATAAAGTTGACCCTCCACCCGACCAGTTATGATTGGGAGTTCGTCCCAATAGCGGGACAGACCTTCACCGATTCAGGTAGTTCCAACTGCGTCGGCGCTGGGCAAGCCACAGACACGCCGACTCCAGGCGATACACCTACTGCCACAGATACTCCAACTCCATCAGACACCCCAACACCAGGGGATACGCCCACTTTCACACCTACGCCGACCTCGACATTTACCTCGACGCCTACATTCACACCCAGCGCATCGGCCACTTCCACTCCCACAAGCACGCAAACTTCCACTTCTACAATCACTCCTACCTTTCCACCGCCCGGCGCGCCCCTATATGCTTCGTTTGCAAGCGGCGGAAGCGTGGGCGGCGTCGCCTTCGCGGACGAGGATATTTTGGAATACGATGGGCAGAACTGGCGTCTATTCTTCGACGGCTCGGATGTAGGCGCGGGAGGAGTGGATGTCTTCGCCTTCTCCATGATCAATGACAACACGATCCTGATGTCATTCGACAACAACGTAACATTCAACGTACCGACTGGCAGCCTGAATGTGACTCCGCAAGATGTAGTGCAGTTCGATGCCACATCAACTGGCGTCAACACTACCGGTACATTCAGCATGTATCTCAATGGTATTGACGTAGGGCTGGATACGAACAGTGAAAAAATTGACGCGCTCAGCCTGCTCCCCAATGGCCATGTATTGCTCTCAACCACTGGCACTCCGTCACTGACTGGCTTTAGCGGACTTGCCGATGAAGATATTCTGGAATTTACGCCGGCTATATTGGGCAACAACACCAGCGGGACATGGGCGCTGTACTTCGACGGTTCAGACGTCGGGCTGGCTGATAGCAGCAACGAGGACGTTGACGCTCTCGACGTTGCTTCCAATGGCAATATTTATTTGTCAACATTAGGAGACTTTGCGGCCAGCGGAGTCTTCGGCGCGGATGAAGACGTCTTTGTCTGCTCACCTATTTCACTGAGGGATACCACCGCTTGCAACTACTCGCCAACCCTATACTTCGATGGCAGCATCTGGGGCTTATCAACGAACGACGTGGATGCGATCAATCTGCCGTTAACAGGTGTGTCTCCAACGAACACACCGACAACAACACCAACGCCAACCGCGACAAGCACAATAGGTCCCTCCCCTACACCGACTGACACAGCCACAGCCACTCCGACAAGTACATTGGGTCCTTCACCCACTCCAACGAATACACATACCAGCACGGCAACTGCTACGCCTTCGCAAACTCCGACCGCAACGAATACACCAAGTTCAGCGGATCCGATCTTTGCCGATGGATTCGAGTCGGGCAATCTATCGGCATGGACATCCAGCGCAACCGATCTTGGCGATCTTAGTGTCAGCACCCCGGCGGCATGGATGGGTAATTACGGGATGCAGGCGGTCATCAACGATGCCAATACGATCTACGTCACCGATGAAACTCCCAACGCCGAGCCGCGTTATCGGGCGCGCTTCTACTTCGACCCGAACTCGATCCCGATGACAAGCGGCGACGCTCACTTCATTTTCAAAGGCTTTGCAGGCACAGGCACATCCACTGAAGTTCTGCGCGTGGAATTCCGGTGGTTCTCCGGCGCCTACCAAATTAGAACTTCGCTGATGGACGACGGCACAACGTTTATGAGCACAAACTGGTTCACGATCAGTGATGCGCCTCATCCTATCGAAGTGGATTGGCGCGCGGCGACGGCAGCCGGCGCGAACAATGGCGGCTTGACTCTATGGATAGACGGTGTTCAACAGCAGGACCTGACAGGCATTGACAACGACACTCGACGCATTGATCGCGCCCGCCTCGGCGCATTAACTGGAATCGATGCTGGCACGCGCGGCGCCTACTACTTCGACGCTTTCGAGTCGCGGCGGCAAAACTATATTGGGCTATAGCCATAACGACAATTCAGCACAAGCAAAAAGACTTCCGAAGTTTCGCCGTTCGTAGACGCTTCGGAAGTCCTTGCTGCTAGCAACCATGCATATTCTTGAAGCAGTGGAGGATTAAGATTTATAATTCGATCAACATCGTGAGGGCGGGCTACTCAGTATATGCGGATTTGAAAACCATTCATAAACTTTGTCTGCCGAGGAGACAATTATCTTGACCCACATTAACACATCTAATATCACCACGATCTTGCCCACTTAGGCGAGTTATGTGCAACAAGGAAAGTAAGACAATCTGCAATGAAAACATGGTTTGTTGCCCTGCGAGCGTTCGTCTATGTCAGTAGCTTTGTCCTTTTCTTTCGCTGGCTCGCACTTGGTGTCCGCAGATTCGATCCGGTCCTTGGGATCGTGTTGCCCCTCTGGGCAAGAGTTGTTGGGATCGTTTTGATGGGTGCCGGCGGCTTGCTGGTGCTGATGTGCGTGGGCGTATTCATCGTTTGGGGCAGTGGCACACCGGCGGTCTTTGATGTGCCGAGAGAATTTGTGTGATCGGGCCTTACCGGCATGTGCGTAATCCAATGTATATAGGCGGATTCGTCTTGCTGATAGGTTTTGGTCTCTACCATCATTCGGCGTCGATTCTGATATTATCCCTGGTGCTAATTATTTTTATCCACTTGTTCATCGTCCTGGTAGAGGAACCCGGGCTGGAGCAACGTTTTGGCTCCCGTTACCTTGCCTACAAACAGTCGGTCAATCGCTGGATACCCAAGCGGAACTAAGTGGCTTGGTGACAAGAGTTCCGGTGGCTACGTTTCCTAACATGGCATCCAGCAACCCGCTATGAAAACATTCATTCTCGCGCTGGTAACCATCATGTTGACCGCATGTTACACAGGCAGCCTTAACCACGCCGCGACTGTTCTTGCCCCCGAAGATTCCTTGGCGACGGCAACTGCGTCTCTTGGACTCGATGAAACTCTGCAACCCACACGCAGCCCCACACCCGCGACAAAGCCATCGTTGACGCCAATTCCCACGTCATTTCCCAACGGGTTCGATGAAGCACAATGGAGCATCTATCATTCAGACCCTCAACACTTGTGGAATCGCATGTTTCGCCGATTCTTTAGTCGCATCACAAGCGATGGTAAAGCGTACGGGTGGGATTCACTTGATCCGCTCCTGTGGCCTGAGACCACTTATCTGCTTGAGGGCACTGCATATCAACAAACTGTCCAGTTGCTGGATGAGTTTCTTGCCACCGATGGTGAACAATTAATTACTGACTCGCTAAAACGAGCGCTGTTTCAACGTGATCTATGGGCGGTCTTTGACTGGTTGGGACTTCAGGCTGATAACCATGTTGAGCAACGTCAGGAACTGCAAGGGCGAATCGCGCGCATCATGAAATCCCTCGCGCTAACGGAGCCGGAGATTCTATTGTTGCCGGACAACTATGCTGCGGTAGTGGATTCTGGCACTTTCCCTGTAAGCTTCCAAAACGAAAATTTCGATGCAGCCTTCCTGCCTGCTGATTTATTTGCGGCGAATGGGGAGTGGTTGTGTATCGGACGCCACGGCGGCCCAATCGCCACGACGCATACCGAAGAGTTTCCCTTCTTTGGACGTTCCGTATTTCTGGTCTTTGTGAGAGTCCCAGATGGCCGAGACGCAACATTGTCTTTTATAGAGACACTCAACCTGGAACGGTCGCCAAGCCTGCCTATCGGTCTTGACGTAGCCTTGGTCAGGCAAGCACTGCTAGTTGATAAACAAGGAGATCTGGTACTCTCACCAATTGTCGAGTCGATTCAGCTTCGTCACTTCGGCCTGGCACAGAGTTTCTACAACTTTGGGCTAAATCGAACTCTGCTATTTGCTGGTATTTCGGGTGGGCTCCAACCACTGGATAAAGAGATAATGTTGTTCCGTTCACTCGGTGATGGGTTTTCATCGGGCCATCTTGAGAAAGCAGAGATTCCGGACATATGCAGGGCTTGCCATATCGATGACGGTCTAGGCATTGGGGGTGTCACGAGCATTCTGAGCTACTCACGAGCAAGATTTCCGCTGCCGAATGGAGTACGGCCAATCTTAGGAGCCACAACGCCTGCGCACGAAGCGGATGCGGTCATCACTTGGAAAACGCAGCAGGAGAGTTGGCAAAGGCTTAAGAGGCTATGGCATTCAGCAAAACCATAGAATGGGCCCAACACCTTACCAATTCCCATTCACTGTTTCACTCTTCCCCCGTCAACAACTTGATCCTCTCCCAGGGTATGAGCGATTCATCTTCTGCGAGCAAACTCTTCAATTCGTACAACTTGCATGGAACTAAGAGACTACTAAACCCCGATGACCTTCTTCTGCGAGGGTATTTCAATATATCTCCTGAGATTATCAATAAGATACTTCATGGCATCTCGATAAGAAGACCTCGGGCAATAGCTTCGCAGTGATTGAGCCTCCTCCGGAGTCATGAGAATACTTTTCCCCTCACGCGCTAAATCCGCGTTCATTAATGAGACAATCTTGTCAAATAGAGTATCCATATCATGCTCCGATGGTGGGGTTACAATGATCGGGTTGCCAAACTGGTGAATTTTTTGTCTGATCGATAGATCATCTTCATCAGCGATGGCTTTCTCCCATACTGCATGAACGGCGCTGACAACAAAGAGTATCCTGGGATTCGTAAATTCTGACAACTTTTCAACGATCGGCAGCAGAACGGTTGGGGGCTGTTTCAGATTGAAATCATCGACTGCTAAAATTAAGACCTTACAGCCAACATCCCGGGCAATGGATGAAATCGCCTTGATCACATCAAGAGGCTGGGCGGTTCCCTGAGAAGAGCTTAGATCGGTGAACATTGCCCGATTTAACTCGGGAACAGACAAACTTCCATTTCGGTTCTCAAGATATTTCCGCATGAATGAGTTTATTTCGCGAGATCTTAAGTATTCTTCGAAGGACTTACGCATGGGCGCAGACATCAAATAACCTTGCAATTTCTGATAGGTCTTTTCCAGGGCAGAAACAGTCGGCTCCATCTCATCTTCGGTTAGCAAACCATTTATTTGAACTTCATAAGTTGTAAGAGCCTCTTTCAGCAAATATCGTGGCAGCCATGCCGCGATACGCCCATAAAAGGAGGGCTTATAATTTATGACGAAATCCTCTATGATCTTCGCGGCAATCGCCGAATACGTTAGCCCGGGTGGCTCATAAATCGATCTTTTTAAGCTCTGCGCCAATCGAATGCCTATTGAATTTTGATTCGCATCATTTAGTGTAATATGTGAAAACAGGACGCTGAATTTTGCCTCAACATTGCCCCTTTCGGTCCTTGTCAAATTCTTACTGGATGCCTCGAACATAAGCGTGTTATTCAGCAATGTTTTCCCATTTCCATTGGGACCAAGAATCAATTGCAGATGGGACGGTTTTGTTCCATCAAGCATCGAATTTAAACTTGCCGACAAATAGGCGCGTTGGATGGATATGTTTCCCACCACAAACCTGTCGAAGTAAGCATCAGGAGCAGATGGCTGACTATTTAGATATTCATACAAAGGGATTTTTGCCATGATTTCCGCCTATGAATTACCACGCATTTCCACTCTTGGACTTTGGGTTGGTTTCCTCTTTATCCTTACCGGCATTTATTTCCAATCTAAGGGCAGTTATGGCTTCCGAAATCTCTCTTATCCGAACGTCAATACTGGTCAGCAAGGAATTAAGCTTTGACCCATTCCTTGAAATCTCCTGAGTCAACCTTGAAAGCAAAATACCAATCGTTAGTGTGCATATCAATAATACAATTGCCAGGCTTGCAAGCAAGAGTTCTGTGACCGTCAAGTTTTGGACAGACATTTTATCTCCCAAACTAGCAGTTGAGTAGTTACAAGTATTTTATTAGCAAATTGCCAATCCGTCCATCCTTAAGGGAGATATTTACTCCTCCCCCGTCAGCAACTTGATCCTCTCCCACGGCTTGAGCGATGATCTTGCCCTGAAAAAGTGGACAGGATTAATGTCTTGATTTTAGTTCGAACTC
>CAZIYY010000043.1:0-28600 GCA_964543585.1 uncultured Anaerolinea sp.
AGCTCGGGAGAACGCGCCCGCTTCAAGTCCCTGAGTGAGGCGGTCATCGAACAAGGCACGAATCCGACTCTGGTTGCGCGTCTCGAGGAGTTTCTTGATCAAGCCGATGAATTATCCCTCCAACGTATTCGCCCATACGCGCTTGCCGATCATTGGAGCGAGAATCGCCGCGCAGTGCTCGAGATGTTCCTGCGCGCAACACGCGCAGGTATTCTCAACATGTCATGGGATTTGCTTTGCCCATCCTGCCGCGGCACAACAGAGGGACACACCAATCTCGGCGAAGTGCATGGTCATTCTCATTGCAGTACCTGTCAGATTAATTTCGATGTAAACTTTGATCACAACATTGAGGTTGTATTCAAGCCGAATCCGTCGGTGCGCCCCGTCGAATTCAACGCGGCGTTCTGTGTGGGAAGCCCGCAATTACAGCCGCATGTGGTGATGTCGCAAAGTTTATCTGCATTGCATTCCCTGCCCGTGCCGATTCAACTAGAGTCTGGGCGCTACTCCTTGCGCGCTTCAAATGTCCCTGGCTCTATCTCTTTGTTTGCGGATGCGGATGGATCAGCCAAAACCGACTTGCGCGTGACTCAATATGGATGGCCCCCTGAGGAACAACGCGTCTCGCTTCTTCCCACCCTCAACCTGGTCAACGCAACCGACGCGGATCAAACCTTTCAGTTGGAGCGCACAGCCTGGAGCGACCAGGCTTCGACTGCGGCAGACGTGACCGCTTTGCAGGTCTTTCGCGATCTCTTCGCAACCGAAGTCGTGAGACCCGGCGAGGAGATTTCGATTGGCTCCGTCACCTTGATGTTCACAGACTTGCGCGACTCCACCCGCCTGTATCGCAAGATCGGCGACGCCTCCGCATTTGGGCGCGTGCGCGAACACTTCGAGAT
The DNA here is from genome assembly GCA_964543585.1 of uncultured Anaerolinea sp. Taxonomy (GTDB): domain Bacteria; phylum Chloroflexota; class Anaerolineae; order Anaerolineales; family Villigracilaceae; genus Defluviilinea. Next base: position 906 of record CAZIYY010000043.1, read on the forward strand.
ATTGGAGAAAGCCATTGCAGAGGAAGGCGGCGCGATCGTCAAGACGATGGGCGACGCCGTGATGGCGACCTTCCGTCATCCCATCGACGCGCTGCGTTCCGTATGGAACGCACAAACTGAAATTGCCAAGCGCGGCGAACCGATGTTGTGGCTCAAAGTGGGTCTGCACAAGGGACCCTGTATCGTCGTGAACTTGAATGACCGCCTGGATTATTTTGGTTCGACGGTCAACATCACGGCACGTTTACCCGGCTTCTCCCAGGGCGGTGAGTTGATCTTCTCAGGGGCATTTCACGAAGACCCCGAAATACAGGAATTTCTCGCGCAAAACATGAAGCCCAGCGCGCTGGATCGTTTTGCGGCAGAGTTGAAAGGCTTTGATGAGCCGTTCACGATGTGGAGATTGAGGGTTTGACAGTTGGATAGTCTGGTGGTTGAGTAGTTCAGAGCGACAGCGAGGAACGTATCGAAACCACTCGCCGCTACTCAACCAACGATTTAGGAATTAACGCTTCTTGATTTGCAGGACTTCCTGACCATTCAATGGGGAATTTAATCCAGCCGACTCAACCGCCATTACTTTGCTTGGGGCAAAGAACGCAAAATCAAAATTCGTTTCATCGCCCGCCTTCTTTCCGTGAATGAGCATCAAACGCGCCGGTATTAATCCAACAACCGTTCGAGAATTTCCTGTGGCACGCGGGAACGGTATTGAGGGTAATTTTCAAGAATGCGGGCAATATCCGCCAAATCCTTTTGACGTTTACTGCCTCTGCGCTCAGAATCCAACGCCGCCCAAATCTTTCCCTGTAAAACATCTTCCACGCTGGCGACGGGTAATTCCATTCCCAGTATGGAGCGCATGGATGCCCGTTCAAGAAATGAACCGTAGCGTTTGTCTGTTTGGATCTGCACCCGCACATCCGAACCAGGGATTGTCACATTCAAACTGTGGGGAAAACGCTTTAAGACGAAATGTTTTTCAAAAAGCGCCGCCACTTTGTCGATTTGATCCACGGCAACCGCCAAATCCAAATCAAGGCTGACCAATGGTTCGGCGTACGCGTTAACAGCCTGCCCGCCGATCACACAAAACGGAACTTCGTGTTTTTTTAGAAGTTCGATCAGGTTTTCAAGCAGGTTCGAATAATCCATGGTGATTGTTTTCCAGAAGGTAAGGGCTTGCATTTTTTCTCGCTTGTCATTTCAACATGGTTTGAATGTTGCTATTCTACCATGTCCATTCATGCAACCGTCCCGTCACTTGCACCAGTACGCACACCTGCCCTGGCGGGCGGTGCCAGGGAGTGCAGGTGAGGTTTGTTTCAGTTAATTTGAACGTCTGATCTCAACCTTCGGGACGGTTCTATTATCGTCTGGCTTGCAACGAAAAGTTTTCGTTTCCATTCAATGAACCTTTCACTGATCCGCTTTCCAGGTTCATTATTTTGCTCTGGGCGAAAAACGCAAAATCAAAATTTGTTTCATCACCCGCTTTTTTGTTTGGGATGGGCATCAGCCGCGCGGCGAGGGGTTTATCGAGTCGTAATGCGAGAGCGCATAGATCAAGCAGCAGGGGAACAATCTGGTCAGCGGTTGTATCGCCTGGCAATGGAATTGTATCCAGTCCAACTCCACACACGGCGCAATAGAGAAGCAGGTCTTTTATTGAAAGTGTTCCCTCTGCCGCGCGCTTGGCAAGAGTCGCATCTTCCAACACAGGCAGCATCAACCCACTGAATCCTGTGCGCGGGAAATCCGCGCGGTCAATGGACTCGGTCAGGATGGCGGCGGCAAGTAGCGAGCCGTGTAACCCGATTTTAGGTATGCCAAGTCTCTCAAACGCTGTTCCTAACGATTGCGATTCGGATGGGAAGGGCGCGAGTGAAAAATCAATTCCCCCAAATTTACAATCGAACGACTTGGCAATCCCGGCAAGTTTCTTTCCGTGTTTCTCGATTTGAGAAACTAAAGCTTTGCGACCTTCGTTCAGGGTCTTCGCGCCGCTGAAAGCCTCCACCGCCAAATCAGCTGACTCGGTTGCAATCGCAAAAGCAGGTTTGTTTTTCTCATGAAACGCGGCAGGGAAGAAAGGAGCGCCCGCTTTGACATTTGCCAGCGCGGCGAATTGCAGGTTGGCGAATCCGTTCGGCTCGATCGTCGCACACTTGACGATAATCTCTGCGCAAGCGCGAATAGCAGATAGGTCGAGTCGATGTGTTATGTCTGCCATTACCCCACCAAAGAAAATATTTTGCGATGCGGCAATCGCTTCGGGAATCACTTCATAACTGCGCGGTATCTCTGGCAACGCGGGTCCTAATGACGCATAGGCAATGCCCGCTTGTTGAATGGCGTTCGCAAGTCCTTCCGCGAGTTTCGGCAAATCATTGATGTTCTTTTCCCCAAGCAATTTTGGAAACGGGATTGTCGCCAATCGCGTCGTCTGCACCTCGTATCCCGCGGCTTCATACGCGGACTTGGCTTCGGTTAGAAATGCCCCAACCCTTTGTAAGACTTTTTCATCCAGTGGAAATTTGGGGTTGGAGAAGTAGGTGATTGATCGGATTTTCATTTTTATTTTTTACCACGAAGGACACAAAGGTCACGAAGGAATTATATTAAAGGCATTAAACCTTTGTGTACTTCGTGTCCTTTGTGTTTAGACTCCTTTTTCTTACTACCTCGAACATCAACACGGACCCCGCAACACCTGCATTCAATGACTCCATCTTTCCCGTCATTGGAATGCTGATTTGCTTATTTGCCAATTTGCGCGCATGCTCACTTGCACCATCCGCTTCGCCACCGACGATCAATGCCAACGGCTCACGTAAATCCATTTCCCAGCAGGATTGTCCATTCATGTCTGCGAGATAGATTTGCAGATTTGCTGATTTGCACATTTGCTCGATTTCATCCCATGTCATTGAATGGATTGATAATCGAAAGTGCGCGCCCATCCCTGATCTAACAACCTTCGGCGCAAAGGCATCCGTGGTTTCGGGAGGCAATAAAACAGCCTGTACACCGGTCGCGGCGGCGGTTCGCAGGAGTGTGCCGAGATTGCCAGGGTCACGGATTTGGTCGGGGATGAGGATAAAGTTTGGGGAATCGGGAATCGGGAGTCGGGAATCGTTGAGAACTGCCAAGATGCCTTGAGGAGTTTCTGTCTCGCTTAATGACTTCATTAAGCTTTCTGAAATCATCTCCGCATCAACCTCGCCCGACTTTAGACTTTCAACTAGCGACTTTCCTCTTTCGTTCAGTGACTCATCATAGATTGCAAATTGAAATCCCCAATTACTATTTACTGCTTCTTCGACGAGCCTCACGCCCTCAACAACGAATGCATTTGCTTCGCGGCGTTCTTTCGTGCGCCGCAACAATGCACGGACAAGTTTGATTTTTGAGTTTTCGCTTGAAGTGATCACAGTCACTGTCCCCACTTGTCCTGCCATGATTTGATGAATACATCCACTGTTGGCTGGTCAAACAGGACCAGTTTCACAACTTTGAGAGTGGATGTATTGCGTTCAAAATGTTTCTCAATCGCAGAAAAGATGATCCCCGCCGCGCGTTCTTTTGGAAAACCGAAGATGCCTGTTGAAATGGCAGGCAATGCGATGGAGGAACACTTCAAGTCGTCAGCGACTCGCAGGCAACCTGTCACAGCGGATTCGAGTTTGTTATCTTCATCGCCGTCGCCCCACACGGGACCCACAGCGTGGATCACGTATTTCGCAGGCAGGAGTCCGCCCGAGGTCCACGCGGGACGCGAGTGGGGGACGCGTCCATGTTGCCGAATCCAGTCGTCTGATTCCTTTTGAATATTTGGTCCGCCTTTTCTTGAGATCGCCCACGCCACGCCTCCGCCGTGCTGCAGATATTCATTCGCCGCGTTGACAATGGCATCCACTTCTTCAAGCGTGAGGTCACCCTGAACGATTTGGATCGTTTGATGCGATGTGAGCTTTCGTTCGACGAGAATAGTATTCATCCGACGAAGATACCTGCCTATTTTTGAATTGTCGAATATGGGAGGGGAATGTTATGCCTGCCGAGAGTCGACTCGTAATGTGATACCAGTTGTTGGAGGGTGTCTCTCAATTCAACCGACATATCAACCAGTTCAGTATCGGATGTACTTCGCGATTTTTCATGAATTGATTTGGCAAGCCTCAGAAGTGTGGATAACGTATCGCCTTGAAGAAGAAGGCCTGGAAAGCCCTGGCTTGGCATTTTTATCACGCCGCGATTGATTGACTGGGAATAAACTTCCAATTCCATGTATTCCATGTTTACACACTTTCTTGAATCATCAATATATGATTGACTCGTTGATTTGTTGTAACGATAACAAATGTTATTTTACCCTTAAACAAACATGGGCAGGTTTTAAGCCTGCCCATGCGGGGAAAACAATTCGTTATTTCGCTTTTGCGACCAGTGCGATAACTGTCATGTCGGATAATTTCTTGCAATGGAGCTACTATTTCCTCATCTTCACCCACGTCGCCATACCGATGATGCCCAGGAACAGTCCGCTTACGGATGCGCCCCACGAGAAAAAGTTCAGGAAAAAAGTCGACTCTAATATATGAATGAGCATCAGGAAGGGCAGGATAATACCCAGGAGCATGAGGATCAAGCCGAGGCTGAGAAGGAGCCGAGGGGAGTTCATCATTTCGTCTACGCGTCTCCGCTTACATTCGGCGCTCCGCTCAATGCAGGAGACTCCTGATATAACCAGCAAGCCACAAAATGCTCGGGCTCAGGCTCAAAGTCCGGCGGAAATTTCTCATCGCATAAGCCCGCGATGGCTTTGGCGCAACGGGGATGGAAGCGGCAGCCCTTGGGTGGATTTACAAGACTCGGCGGCTCGCCCGGCGGAACCTCCTTGAAGGAATCCGCATTGCGCGCATCCGGGTCGGAGGTTGCCGCCAGCAAGGCGTGCGTATACGGATGCAACGGATTTTCCAACAGACTCCGTGTGTCAGCCTTTTCAATTAAGTTGCCCGCGTACATCACGAAAATACGCGCGGAAAAATATTTCACCGTCGAAAGATCGTGTGTGATGTAGATCACCGAAAGCCCGTGCGACTCTTGCAGGGCGCGCAGGATCTTGAGAATCTCAACGCGCACCGATGCATCGAGCATCGAAACAGGTTCATCGGCAACGATCAACTTCGGTTCACGCAGCATGGCGCGCGCGATCACGATGCGCTGCTGCTGCCCGCCACTTAACATGTGCGGGAACTTCTGCAGAAAATCCTCCACTGGGTGCAGTTTCACTTCAGTCATCACCTTATGGATGCGCGCCAGCCGTTCCTCCTGGTCCTTCATGCCGCTGATAATAAGCGGCTCTTCCAAAATCTTTTGCACGTTCATGAACGGTGGCAACGCGCCATACGGGTCCTGTTGAACATAACCGACTTTGAAACGATAACGCTGCAAGCCGTTCCCCCTCAACCCGGATAAATTCTCACCATCAAAGATGACATCCCCGCTGGTGGGAGTGTTCAGCCCGAGGATCGTTTTCATCAGACTCGATTTGCCGCATCCCGACTCACCGACAACTGCCACTGCTTCCCCCTCAGCCAGTTCAAAGCTGACACCATCCACCGCCTTGACGTAGCCCGCGTGACCGAATCCGAAGCGGCGCAATTCATACCAGACACGCAGGTCATTGATGGAAAGCAACGGTTCCGGCTCGTTCATGTTTGGCGTATTCATCTTCACCTCTCGCATTTCGGTAATCATATCACTTCCTTTAATTCCTTTGTTCTGTTGCCGAACCGAAACCTGTCTGCAAACCTTTCAAACATTCCATCATGCCGAGATGGCGGCAGTCGTGTGTGAGAAAAACCAATAAGTTCAAGCGAATCCTCTCGATCTTCTTCCGCAATTCTTCGTCCGCGTTCTCGAAGCTCGAATAACGCGTATCCAGCAATTCAACGAATTCTTCAATTGCCAGATACGAACTTTTCAAATAATCAAGCAGTTCCTCTTTCTTTGGGATCGGCAAATTCGCGGCAACTTCATCACTCAAGCCCGTGCCGACGGTTTCAGACGCCTCTGCGGGAAAGCCCCATTTCCCTGCAAGATTTTCTTTCGCCCAAATTTCTTTTGCGTCGCCAAAGCCTGGTCCAATTTGCGGATAATGCTCCAGAATAGCGGCTTTGAGATAATCTGACTCGCGGGCGAGATGCCAGAGATGGAATCCGATTGAGGTGCTGTAGCCTTCAGGCTTCCAGTTAAGTTGTTCATCTGTCAATCCATCCGCCAAATTCAAAACTACCTTATGTATATCCTTGTAGGAAAATAAAACGTCGTAAACAGCGTTGATGGACATAAATTTGCCTTTTATAATCGCGGGTCTCGTTTCCTACTTCAGGGACCTCGCAAACGTGACTTACGTATCTATGCATGCAACCAGCATTTGACCTTGCGCCCGTTCTTGCCGAACATTGGCGGCTCTTCGTCGCACTTCTCGAATCGGAACGGACAACGCGCCGCGAAGCGGCAGCCCTTTGGCGGGTTAAGCAGACTCGGAGGCTGGCCCGTGATAAACATCGGGTCCGAGTCGCTGCGCAAGCGCGGGACGCTTGCCATCAACATTTGCGCGTACGGATGAAGCGGCGCGGGAAAAAAATCACGCGCGTGACCCACTTCCACGATCTGGCCCGCGTACATCACAGCCACTTCATCCGCCAACTCGCTGGAGGTGGCAATGTCGTGGGTAATCAGGATGAAGGATGTGCCGAGTTCCTGCTTGATGCGTTTAAGCACGTTCATGATGTTGGCTTGCGTGAGCAAGTCAAGCGCCGATGTCGGTTCATCCAAAACGATCAAAGCCGGCGATGTAACCAGCGCCATCGCAATGGCGACGCGCTGGCGCATCCCGCCGCTGAGTTCAAACGGGTAGCGCTCCACAAAATCGAGCGGCACACCCACGTGCTGGAACATCTTATGGACGAGCCCGAACGCTTCGGCTTTGCCTAATCCCAGATGAACCATGGCAGGTTCAGCGACCTGCTCGCCCACTTTGATGACGGGGTTGAGCGAGTTCATCGCGGCTTGCGGCACAAGGGATATCCCCACCCAACGCACATTCTTGCGAAATTCCTCCTCATCGTAAGCCATCACATCCGTCCCTTGCAGGAAAACCTGGCCCCCATACTTTTCCACGTTGCGCGGCAGAAGCCGCAGCATTGCTTTGGCGAGCGAAGTTTTCCCGCAGCCTGATTCACCCAATATGACAACGGCGCGGTTGGTGTCCAGGTCAAAATCCACACTATCCACTGCCTGCACAGTGCCGCCGCGGGTTTTGAAATGCAACACCAGTTTTTCGATCTTAAGTAGTTTCTCGGTTCTCGAATTCATGCATCCCTCAACCTGGGATTGAAGACACGATCCAAAGCAAACCCAAGCATTGCAAAGCCAAGTCCCGTAATCATGAGCAGGGTTGTAGGCTCCAATATCCAATAATAGTAGCCGCGAAATAAAGCGCCGTTGCGGTTCGCATCGTCTATCATTTTGCCCCAAGTGGGCAGCACCGGGTCGCCCAATCCAAGCACTGCCAATCCTGCCTCTAAAAATACGAACGAGGGGACGGACAACACCAATCCCGGAATCAACAAGGGGATCATGCGCGGGATCAGGTAAAGGAAAACGATCCTTGGATTGCTGGCTCCGTATGCGCGCGCCGCTTCGATATACATCGACTCCTTCAACTGCACAAATATCGAACGATAACCCTTGATGGCACCGGTGAATATGCTGAGTGCAATCGTTGCCCCCAGAATCACCCAAATGCTGCGTGAATAGAAAGTGCCAATCATGATCAGGATGGACAGAAAAGGCAGGATAATGTTGATCTCGGTAATGCGCTGGATCAATTCATCGATCCAGCCGCCATACCATGCCCCAACCGCTGAAATGACCATCGTAAGAATAGCGGTGCCAAGCGATGCGATCAAGCCGAATGCCAAGGCAACCGGCGCGCCCCACAGGAGCGGCACTACGAGATCGCGGCGCGCATGATCCGTGCCTGCCAAGCCATAGACCTGCCCGTGAACGACGAGTTCCACGTTGATATCCGAACCAGGTTCGAACGTCGCGCCGGTAACCAGCAACTGATATTTGCCCTTGGCCGGGACAGTTTCGCCCGGCAATGAAAACAGGACGGGGATCACATCATCGGATTTAAGCTTGGTTTTCAGTTTTTCATCCTGGGAAAAACGATAGGTGTAATCCTGGCCCGCTATCGCCACGTTGGCAATCCTGATCTTCCTCTCATCGGGAGTCAGCCATTCCAGGGAAATGAACGGCGGTTTATCCTTGAATGTGGATGTAACGTACAGGATCATTTCCTGCGGGTAAAAATCATACTCGAAATCGAAGGCGTAGTTCATCGTATAAGTGGCTGTGCCTTCCGCTCCGGGTTCCACAATCTTTTCCATTGTCCCATCTGATGTTCTCACGGCAAACGATTCGGCGTATTTCTGGCTCGAAAAGAGATTGATCCAGGCGGGCGCGGCAAATTTCGGGTTCTGATACCACACGTCCTCGCCGCCGCGCCATAGACGGATCGCTTCATTATATGGGATCTTGATCATTGCATACGCGGCGGTGAATACCAAAAGAAAAACAACCAGCATCCCAACCACCGCGGAAGGGTAATAGAGCAATTTTTGGAAGGAGCTTCGCATTGTATTCATGTTAATTGCTGCCGATCTTTACCCTGGGATCCACGAGGGCATATATGAAATCTAGAATGAATACGGTTAGCGCCAGCATATAGGCATAGATGATCGTCGAGCCGACAATAATGGGAATATCATATAACCCAACCGCCTGATACAGCGTCCTGCCCAAACCGGGCCACAGGAAAACGGTTTCGGTGATCGTCGCGCCCGACCACAAGGTGATGATGAGCAGCGCAAAATTCGTGATGATATTGGGCAAAGTGGGCCGCAGGATATAACGCCGCTCCACATCGCGGGTGGGGAGTCCCTTGGCTTTCGCCATCTCGACATAATCCTCGCTGGAATAGATCAGGAAAAACGTGCGGTAGTTGTAAATGCTGAGGAAGAACGAACTGAGCACTAGCGATAATGCTGGCAGGGTTAAGTGCTTGATTAAACTTAGGGAATAATCAAAGGGATTGGATGGAGGCGGGGAATCCACCATCCCGCCAAACGGAAGCACCTTCAAGAGAGCCGCGAAGATCAGGATCATGAAGATGCCGTAAAACCATGGCGGAACCGCCGAGGTGGGAGAAAGCGCCACGACAGCCTTATCCCAAATGTTGCCGTAGCGGCGCGAAAGGTTGAGAGCGAGGAAGAGGCTGGAAAAGAACAGGAATAATTGGGAGATGCCCATCAATAGCAGGGTGGCAGGCAAACGCTCCAAAAGGATGAGGCGCACCTGCTTCGAGCCGGCATCGCTGGTCATGTTGATGGCGCGTCCCAATTGCAGGGTCAGGGCATTGGAAAGGTAACGGAAATTACGAATTGCAATAGGCACATCAAGGCCCACACGCTTCTCTTCTGATGCGATCCTGTCCTTTATTAACTTCTCTCGAACATCGGGATCCATCTGTTGATTTGCAGTCATGGCTATAATGGACTGTGTGACGCGGTCGCGGATTTCTCCCTTCATGATCTGATCCACATACCCGCCCATGTTGGCGATCATGATGGTCAAATAAATACCGATCACTACGGTTACGAACAGGGTTAACAATCGCACGGCAACATAGCGCGATACGCGCATGAACGTGCTCTCGCGCCTTGCTTTTTTCGGGACTACATTTTCTGCCGGTGTGTGGGTAACTACTGCCATGGCTTCCTCACAATCTTATTTAACGTGAATTCGGGTTAGTGAATCGGGACGCTGAAAACGCTGATTCACGCTGATCAGAAGAGAAAAATCTGCGATTTCTGCGTTCATCAGCGTCCAAAATAATGGGTCAGTGCTTATCCCGAACTGACGTTATTTAGTGACCTTACGCAATGTCATCCTGAGCGAAGCGAAGAATCTCTACGATTATCTCAGAGACCCTTCGCTACCGCTCAGGGTGACATGTCGAAATTGTGGCTACCTGCGTAAAGTTACTTATAAAGGTTGGGACAGGGGTAAGGTCCATCACCTTACCCCTGCTATTATAAATCTCTTCAACCTACGGGACGGCTACAAAGTCTAGCGAGGTGAACGAGGGGACAGCCACCGGTATGGGCGCGACTGCAACTTCAAGTCTTGCTGAACCGGTCGGCAGTTTCGAGGTCACATCGGAACTGAGAGTCACCTGATACTGGCCATCAGCAACGGCTGTGGCGTCACCCACCGTCACGACTGTGCCCGTTGCATCGTACAGGATATATTTCACACTTTGGATGTCGGACTGTAGATAAGGCGTATCCTTGAAGGATATCGTCACATCAAAAACTGCTTCGTCGCCAGCCTTCACCTGCCCAGGCCCGTCGAGGACTGTCGTGGCAAGTTTCGGTTCGCTGAATTGCGCCCAACGATCTGCCAGGTCGGGAAAGTCTGCAAAGTTTTTTAAGACAGCGGATTTCTCTGTCGTGAAGACCTGATCCAGATAGTAAGGACCTGTTCCAACAATGAAATGACCACGTGCCTCATACCATTTCTTGAGGTTGGCATAACGCAGATCGGCTTCTTCCTTGGTGATATATTGTCCGAGGGTCGGTTCATAGGGAATGTACGACTCGCTTGCTGCCTGATCCAGATATTTGGCAAGGATTTCAAGACTGGGTCCGCCAACCCAACTGGTTTGCTCAACTTGCAGTATATCGGCTTTATCCGAAGTGTAGGCGAGTTCTTTGTTTGCTTCTGCCAAATTCGAAATGGCAAACATTTGCCAACTGTCTTCACCTGAGAGGCCGAAAGGAGATAATGGCCACAATGTCAGGATGTCCAATTCGGCGTCTGTATTGTATGAGTCACTATAAGCTTCTATCGTTAGTGGATCGGTGGAAGTAATCCGATAGCCTTTGAAGGATTCGAGACCTGCGTCGATGCTCAAAGCAAGCGATTCATCGTAGATCGGGCTTTCCGTTTTAGCGGGGTCGAAACCCTGAATCATTGCCATTACAAAATCACCGACCGAGAGTGGACTGCCGTCATGCCATTTGATCGTGTCGAATAAATCAGCAGGATAGGTAACTACGCTTTTGATGTTGGCAGTCGTGCCATCGGGGAATTTTTCCGCGGCTGTAATCCATTTCTGCGCTGTCGCGTCCCAGTCAACCCAGGCATCTGCCGGAACGTCAATTTGCGGCGCTGAGGTAACCGTCAGCCAGTCAAGGCTCTGCCGGATTGGCAAGCCTTCCTTGTAGGTCAATTCAGCGCCTTCAATTCGTTGAGGGTAGGCGAGACCCGTAAACGGATCAGCCATCAAGCCACCGCCGCCGACAGTAGCAGAAGTGCCTTGCGTTGTGGCGCGTATCACACCAACATCCCAGACCGCGTTGCTTCCCGCAACAGGATTCCACGGCTGCGAAAAGAGATCGTTCGTGCCGACCTTCATTACCCCGCCTTCCTTGTCCTTAAAACGCAGGTTATAGCCACCAATACTGGATGACTCATAGTTCAAAGCAAGATCCCAGGTGACCTGAACGTCGTTGTCATAGGGCGCATAGCTCTGTTGATCAATCACCCATATGAATAGGGAATCCTCCAAAGCCAGTTCCAGCCCGCGCCTTACCATCTGATCGCGTTGTTCCTTGGTGGAGAAATTACCCTGCGCCAGATCATCGCCAAGTTTTTGGAATTCCGGGTCTGAAACATTGGAAATGTAAGGCTCGCCTGCCTGAATGCTTGTGTTCAGATAAGCCTGCTGGCAACAAGAGGTCCGCTCATCGCGCGGGAAACCACCGGGGGTATAACCAGCAGTGTAAAGATGCCATTGCCCATCCGCTGCTGCAGTATCCAGCCAAATGGGAAAGGCTTCGGACGATTTCTTATACTGGCGATCTACGGTAAATCCGACGGTTTCCAACTGGTTCGCTACATAATCGCCCATTGGCTTACGTGTGCCATCGCCGTCAGAACGAATCATGAAGGCGAGCGTAACGGGTTCGCCGTTAAATTGCCATTTACCATCCGAGCCAAGTTCAGCGCCCATGCTTGGCATTTCAGCGTCGATAACTTCTTTTGCTTTGTCGGGGTTGTAGGCATACTTGGATTCCAATGCCCTGGCGGTGTCAATCAGGTTGGTGTATTCCGCTAACTGTGTGGTGAGGGGCAGGAGTTTCGGCAAAGACCCGCCTGCATAGACTTCCTGATTAACATAATTGCGGTCTATCAACCAGTTCAACGCTTCTCGGATTTTGCGGTTTGAGAACGGATTTAAGACATTTGTGTCCGTAAATACCGCAGGGTTGAGACTAATGCCGTAATAGCCACCAACAGACTTGGTAGTGGATAGCCCAGCATCCTGAATGGCTGGATACGTATCTGAAGCAAGTGCGAAGGAAAAGAAATCGATCGCACCGGCTTGAATTTGCGATATTGCCGACTCTGCATCCACAACAGATACATCAATTTCATCCAGCCAGCCGCCATGACGTGTGGTGGGCGCGGCGGTTGGCGCTTCCGTCGCGGGCGCTTCGGTCGCGACAGGTGCTTCCGTCTCAGCCGCGGGCGCTTGGGTGGCTGTGGCAGTCGCTGCCGGCGCGCAAGCCGCAAGGACCATACTCATTGCCACCAGCAGGCTGAGAACATAGGTAAGGCTTTTCGATTTCATTTTCTTTTCTCTCCTTTAGAAAATTGGATTTGTTTGTGATTGGCGTAATTGTTGTGTATTAGAACGGGTCACCTCCATGAATTACTCACCTTACACACTTTAATATCCTTAGGCATGTCACCCTGAGTGGCGCCTCAGCGCCACGAAGGGTCTTTACCATAATCTCAGAGATTCTTCGCTCATCTGCACTGCACCAAACGTGGCGCCATGGCGCCATGGTGCAAGTGTCGCTCAGAATGACATTGCGTAAGGTGAGTAAATTAATATAACACAAATCATATAAACGGAGGGAGGCGGAAGACGGGCTGCGTAGACCCGATATCCGCCTCACCATCCTTTGGATTGCTTTCTGTGAGGAGAATTCGTGAAAGCAAAGCAGATTACAGAATACTGCGGCAAGCAGCATCATGTTAACCTGTTCCCATCATACAGACCCAAGTCAAATCAAGCATCCGCCTGTGAGTGTGTTTCCCATCCCGCAAAGCGACGGATTGGCCTCCCCCTCAATGGGCGGCAAAGCCAATATCCCCACGCAGCAATAGGCGCATGAAAACCCCTCCATGGAGGGGTATCAAATCGGTTTAGTGCTGAATAAAATGAACGTGTTATGTACTATACTGTGGGTGTGAACGAAAAAATCAAGCGGACATTCTCACGAGTTATCGGATTTCTCTTTGCCCTGGCGTTGGTCTCATGCGGAAGCGCAACCACGCCACCTGCCGGGCCCAAGCCTGATGATTCTGCGCCCACCAGCCACCCCTCCGCCCCGAACAGCCCATCCGAAGCATCCCTTCCGCAGATCTGCAATTGTGTCCTCCAATTCGACCACATCAGCATCGAGCAGGGACTATCCCAAAGTTCTGTGCACCTCGTCTTCCAGGATGGACGCGGCTTCCTCTGGTTTGGTACACAGGATGGGTTGAATCGTTACGACGGCTACAATTTCAAAACCTATAAGCCCGAACCGAGCAACCCAAACAGCCTGAGTGACGGGTGGATAACAGCGATTGTTGAAGACAAGGATGGTTCCTTGTGGATTGGCACGCGCCTGGGCGGGTTGAACCGCTATGATCCGTTTAGCGGGAAGTTTACCCAGTATCAACACATTGAAGAAGACCAAACCAGCATAAGCGACAACCACGTGAGCGCGCTGTTGGTGGATCAGGACAATCGCTTATGGGTTGGCACATTGGGCGGGCTGGATCGCTATGAGCCGGAGACGGGAAAATTCATTCATTATCCGTACGCCGCAAATATCCCGGATCTGGGCGACGACGGCAGCGTCGTTGGTCATGATGCCGAATTTTATAGCGGACGTTTCAAATATTACCCGGGCTTTTCGACGCAGTCAGACAAGGTGAGCAGCCAGAATATAAGCGTGATTTACGAGGATTCTCGCGGCCGTTTTTGGATCGGCACATTCGATGGCGGGCTGAACGGGTTTGATTGGCAAAAAGGTCTCTTCGCAGCCTACCAACATATTGAGGGCGAGCCGACAACCATTAGCAGTGACCGCGTCACCGCCATCGCTGAAGATGCGCGCGGCGACCTGTGGATCGGGACAAAGGATGGATTGAATCTTTTCGACCCGGCAACGGGCAAATTCCAGTCTTTTATGAACGAAAAAAACAACACACAAAGCCTTGCGGATAATTCCATAAACGTTTTGCAGACGGACAGTTCAGGCAACCTGTGGATCGGCACAGCCAACGGACTTGACCGTCTTCACCAGGACCGTAAGCGTTTCATCCATTATCACAACGACCCATCCTTTCCAAAGAGTTTAAGCAATAATTTCATCATGTCCATTTATGAAGATCGCGGGGGAGTCCTTTGGTTCGGGACGTGGGGTGGCGGGGTGAATAAGTATGACCGTGAACACTCAAGGTTCTCGTATTATCGCAGCGACCCAAATAACCCCAACAGTCTGAGTGGGAATTTAATCCTCCCCATTTACGTGGATCACCAGGGCACCGCCTGGATTGGAGTTTCCGGGGCAGGATTAAATCGGTTCAACTGGCGAACGGGTGAAACGAAACGCTATCTCAACGATCCGGAGGATCCAAACACCCTTGCCTCCAACTGGGTCAATTCCATCACCGAAGACAGCGACGGGGTCATCTGGATCGGCACGTATAACGGTCTGGATCGCCTCAGTCCAGATCAAAACACGTTCATACACTATCGCTATGATTCGTCGAATCCGGACGGTTTGAGCGCAAGTTCCATCTACGCGCTCTACGAAGACAGCCGCGAACAATTATGGATTGGCACATCCAATGGGCTGGATCGGCTCAATAAAAAAACCTTTGCATTTACTCATTACCGCTCAAATCCCGATGACCCAACCACTTTGACCGGCAATAAGGTCTTCGCGATCCGCGAAGACAGCCAAGGCAATTTATGGATAGGAACATCCGAAAGCGGCCTCAACCGCCTGGACCCCAAAACGGGTACGTTCACCCGCTACCGCCATGATCCAGAAGATGAAAAAAGTTTGAGCAGTGACTCGATCCTCTCAATCTACCAGGACACTAAGGGCCGCTTGTGGTTCGGCACCGCAGGAGCGGGCTTGAATCTATATCACCCCGAAACGGATTCGTTTACCTATTACCTGGAAAAAGACGGCCTCCCAAATGGCGTTGTATACGGCATCCTGGAGGATGACCTAGGCCGCCTGTGGATGAGCACAAATCTTGGGATCTCGCGCTTCGACCCCGAAACAGGAACCTTCCGCAATTTCGATGCAGGCGACGGCTTGCAAAGCAATGAATTCAATTCCAGTGCCTATGCAAAGGGCCGGGATGGAGAATTTTACTTTGGCGGCATTAATGGACTCACCGTTTTCCATCCCGCGAGCATTACCGATAATCCCTATCTGCCCCAAATCACGCTTACAGCGCTTACCCAGGATGACCAGCCCATCCCCCTCGCTTCCAGCGTGGAGATCGCGCAGGATGTGACTCTTGAATGGCCGCAGAACTCGCTCGAATTCGAATTTGCCGCGTTGAGTTTCAACCAGCCGGACAAAAACCGATATGCCTATATGCTGGAGGGCTTCGATACGAACTGGCATTCCATCGGAACAAAGCGCGCCGGACGTTACACCAACCTTCCAGGCGGCGAATATACTTTGTTGTTGAAAGCCACCAATGGCGATGGGGTCTGGAATGAAACTCCTGTTCGATTGAACGTGACTGTCATCCCGCCATTCTGGCAAACGGTATGGTTCCGTCTATTTTTGGGTGTTGCCGCGCTCGCGGTTATTGCGGGAGGGTTCAGGTTACGCACCAGGTCCATTCAGGATCGTAACCGCGCGCTGGAGCGACTCGTCAATGAGAGAACACACGCGCTCGAAAAACGCGGCACTGAATTGGAAGCGCTCTATCAGGCTGACGAAAAAATATTACGTAACGTAAGTCTTAACCAGGTCTTTCAAACGCTGGTGGATGTGGCTGTGGACCTGCTCCACGCCGACCGCAGTGTGGTCTTTGCATGGGACGAGCAGCAAACGAAGGTTGTCCCGCGCGTCAGTCATGGGTTCGCGCCGGAGACCCTTGAAGTGATGGAATTTGCAAAGGGCGAAGGCATGGTCGGTCAGGTGCTAGCGACGGGCAAGCCAATTATCGTGACAGACCTTGACCCCGAAGACCTGCGACCCGACGTGCGCGCCGCGATCATGGCGGAAAGAATCAAATCCTTTGCGCATCTGCCGATCGTCGTGGATCATAAAGTTGTGGCTGTGTTCAATATCGGTTTTACCAGGCAAGACCTGATCAGTGAAGACACCGTGCGCCTATTCTCCGCGCTGGCGCACCGCGCTTCGCTATCCATTGCCAACATGGAACTCTTTGAGCAGACCAAGGACCTGGCAGTGATGGAGGAACGCAACCGTCTGGCGCGTGACCTGCACGATAGCGCGAAACAAAAGGCATTCGCGGCGCTCGCGCAACTGGGCACAGCCCGGGGCATTCTGAATGGAAACGGAAATCGTGCGGCGATGCATTTAAGCGAAGCGGAAGACCTGGTGAGCGACGTTATTCAGGAACTGACTTTCCTTGTCCAGGAAATCTACCCGATCGCGCTTCAGGAAAAAGGGCTGGTAACTGCATTGCGTGAATATATCTTCGAGTGGGAAAATCGCAACGATACGCGGGCGAAACTTGCCACACACAACGAGCGGCGCCTGCCCTTCGAGATCGAGCAGGCAATTTATCGTGTGACCCAGGAGTCTCTGGCAAATGTGGCGCGCCATAGTAAGGCGCGCCGCGTGGATGTGGCATTGGTTTACAATAGTGACTCTGTGCAACTTTCCCTATCTGATGACGGCTGTGGATTCGATGCCAGCGCAAAATCACAGGGGATGGGTCTGCGTTCGATCCGCGAGCGCGTGAGCAGTGTGCATGGCACCGTGCAGGTCCAGAGCGCGCCCGGGCAGGGCACAAGGATTCTTGTTCAGGTACCAGCCAAAGGCTGGGAAGGAAGCGGTAATGGCAAATAATCATCATAATAATCGCATCAGTATTTTGATCGTGGACGATCACGAGGTCGTCCGCAAGGGCATTCGGTCTTATCTCGAAACAGTCAAGGAATTTCAGGTGGTGGGCGAGGCGGCTTCGGGCGAGGAGGCGCTTAGGCTGGTTTCCGACCATATCCCCGATATCGTTCTGCTGGACTTGATTATGCCGGGCATGGACGGCGTTGAAACGACGCGGCGCATCAAGCAGATCAGCCCGCGCTCGCAGATCGTGGTGCTGACTTCATATCATGAAGACGTGCATATCTTCCCCGCCTTGAAAGCGGGTGCGATCTCGTATATTTTGAAGGATATGAAAATGGAGAAACTGGTGGACGCCTTGTACCGTGCCGCGCAAAAAGAGGTGACGTTGCATCCGCTGGTCGCGGCGCGCGTCCTGCAGAATATCCGCAGTGACAACAGCGATGAACAGCCTCTCTTCACCGAGTTGACCGAGCGTGAGTTGGATGTTTTGCGCCTGATCGCCAACGGCATGACGAACAGCCAGATCGCGGAGAAGTTGGTCATCAGTGAATACACGGTCAAGGGTCATGTCAGCAACATTCTGAGCAAACTGCATCTCGCAGACCGCACCCAGGTGGCTGTCTACGCCTGGCAGAGGGGACTGGTAAACAGGGAGCAGATGGGGAAGAAGTAAAATAAGACGATTCAACTGGATTTTTAGCCACAGAGGACTCGAAGAGACCAGGGCAGGTGTGTGATCTGTGTGGCTGATATAACCGTGGCCTAATTTTCTCTTGCTGAAATCAAAATCCCGATCCCGATCAACACGCCGCCCACTAAAAAGAGCGGCGTGATTTTTTCCCCGAGGAACAACCAGCCAAGAAAAGTTCCCACGACTGGCTGCGCAAAGAATGTCAATGAAGCCGCGCCTGCATCGAGGATGGCGAACGCGTTATTCCACAGAATCATCGCCAGCGCGGTGGATATGATGCCGAGGAAAAGCACGCCTCCGACTACCCCGAGGCTGACCTCTCCAACCTCAACATTTGACAACTCCCAAGCCCCCGCAGGGATGACAACTGGCAATCCGCCTAGGAATGCAATCAGGCTGAATGGGAGAACGTCAAGACCCTGCGTCATCTTACGGACAAGCACGGAGTAGAAAGCCCAGGTGATCGCCGCGCCGAGAAGCAAAATATTCCCAAAGAAAAGATCTGGATTCAGTTGCGCTGAACGCGGGTCTATGACGGCGACCACACCCAATGTCGCCAGAAGAAGCGCAACAAATTTTTGTGAGGTGATTTTTTCCCGCAAGAAAATCCATGCAAACAACAAAGGCTGGCGTTGCGGAGGTCACCAGTGAGCCGTTCGCGGCGGTGGATAATTTTGTCCCAAGAAACTGCAAACTGAGCGATACGCCGTATCCAACAAAACCCACTCCGACAGCTTGCAAAAATTGTTTTTGAGAAACTTTTGGAAACCCGCGCATTGCCAGAACGCCTGCAAGTGCGAGTGTTCCCAATATCAGGCGCAGTGAAACCAATGCAAATGGTGGGATGATCTCCAGCACAACTTTGCTGACGACATACATGCCGCCCCAAATGGACGCCGCGCCCAACCCGCATAGAAAACCGTATAAAGCTCTATTCATAAGTCGGTGATTATAAGGGCAAGCGCCTGCCATGTCAGTCTGAGCCAAGAGTCTCCAACACGACCGGCGAGACTCTTCAATCGTTTCACTCCCTCATAGCGCCCCGATGCTCTTTGGGAGAGCGACATGATTAAGCGATTTTGGCAAACATCAATAATCGTGTGATTTACTCTGCCTGATTTTCTTGATTTCCCCTTTTCTTTTCTTCTCTTTTAATCTTTCCTCTTTGGATGCTTTTGTAGGTCTGGTCTTCCTGCGCGGCTTGGGCCTCGCCAGCGCTCTTCGCACCAGTTCAACAAATCTCTGAATTGCATCTGTGCGGTTCTGTTCCTGCGTGCGGAATCGCTTCGCTTCGATAAGCAAGATGCCATCACTTGTGATGCGCTTGCCTGCAAGATACGCCAGGCGAGTTTTAACTTCTTCAGGAAGTGATGAACCGATCATATCAAATCGCAACTGCACGGCCGTTGCCACCTTGTTGACATTCTGCCCGCCTGGTCCTGATGCGCGGATGTAGTCAAATTGCAGTTCGCGTTGGTCTATATATATCGAAGGAGAAATTTGAAGCATATGCAAAATAGCCCCCACCCAGCCCTCCCTCATTTTCTGAAGTTCGAAAATGGGGGAGGCGCCGCTTTAGCGGCGGAGGGGTGGGTTAGAACATCAAAGCATTGACTTTGTCAATCATATCGGGAGCAGGCCTGAGGTCTGATTCTTCGAGGCGGTTGAGAGGGACGTCCACAAGGTTATAAGTATCAAACAGTGTCGGTTTATCCGTTGAGATGTAGATCAACCCCGTTGCAAGCCAGTTATTGCGCTGCGCCTCTTCCAGCGTGTGCAGCACTTCAAAGCGATTCGTGGGGTCATAATGCTTTTCGAGGTTTTTCAGGATGATGACCGACCCGTCGTGCATGGCTACTTCGCGGATCTCGCCTTCCTTCATTTCCTCTTCGAGCATGATCTCATTACGCGGCGGGACGTAGGTGATTTCGTGCAGCGGCTCTTCATGTTCCTTGCCCCAGGGATAGGAGTGATAGGCAGTCTCATTATTGTTGAAAGTAACACAGGGACTAATGATATCCAGCACCGCGATGCCAGTGTGCGCGAAGGCGGCTTTGAGAAGTTCCTTCACCTGTTTGGGATTGCCAGCAAACGACCGGGCCACAAACGTGGCATTCGAAATAACGGCTTCCATGCATAGATCAATCGGCATATAAGGATTGGTGCCCTGCTTCTTGAGTTGGAGTCCGCGTTCGGCGGTTGCGGAAAATTGACCTTTGGTTAAGCCATACACGCCATTGTTCTCGATGATGTAAACCATATTGACGTTGCGCCGCATGATGTGCTTGAACTGGCCCATGCCAATGCTCGCGGTGTCGCCATCGCCTGAGACCGCAACGCCTTTCAGTTTGTGATCACCGAACAAGCCGCCGGTGGCTATCGATGGCATGCGTCCATGCAGGCTGTTGAAGCCGAACGAACGGTTCATAAAGTAGGTGGGGCTTTTGCTCGAGCAGCCGATGCCGCTAAATTTCAAGACATCTTCAGGCAAGACGTTTAGCTCATACATCGCGGAAATGATCTGGTTCGAGATCGAGTTGTGTCCGCACCCCTGGCATAAAGTGGTGGGGTTGCCGCGGTAATCATTTTTTGCCAGCCCCACAAGATTTACATTTGCTGGCGCGCCAGCCATGGGAAGTTGAGACATTAGTTGGCTCCTTTCGATCCGTTGCTTTTCACGGCTTTCTTTTTTGTTGTTGTGGATTTTCTGGCAGGTTTGAGGCCATTGGCTTTGGCAAGGATGCCATCGCGCACCCATCTTGCGGATGCGGGCATTCCGTCGCCAAATGCGACGGAGATTAAACTCATGGCTGATTCAGGATACGCCAGCGACAATAATTTATGCAACTGCCCGTCACGATTCATTTCCACGACGTAAATCTGATCATGCGTTCTGACGAATTCATCCACATCGGGCGTGAACGGCACGGCGCGCACGCGCATGAAACTGGTCTTCATGCTGTGTTCATTTTCCAGCTGGATGCGCGCTTCGTTGATCGCGGCTTCGGTTGACCCATACGCAATAATGCCGACCTTCGCGCCTTTAGTCATGTGCGTCACAGACTCGGGAAGATATTTTTTGGCGGTCACAAACTTCTGCTTGAGCCGCTCCATGTTGCGCTGGAACACGACCTGATCTTCAGTGTAACGCGCCTGTTCATCGTGACCTGTGCCGCGGGTGAAATAGGAACTGAGCGGATGTTTGTTTCCGGGGATGGTGCGATAGGGAATGCCATCTCCATCTTTATCGAGATAACGGCCCCAATTGCCCTTCAACTCTTCGAGGTCTTTTTCCCAGAGAACCTTGCCGCGATCCATGTGCTTGTCAGGATATTCAAAAGGCCTACTCATCCACTGGTTCATGCCCATATCAAGATCGGACAATACAAAGACAGGCGTTTGCAAACGCTCGGAAATATCGAA
The DNA here is from genome assembly GCA_964543585.1 of uncultured Anaerolinea sp. Lineage (GTDB taxonomy): Bacteria > Chloroflexota > Anaerolineae > Anaerolineales > Villigracilaceae > Defluviilinea. The sequence goes on from CAZIYY010000043.1 coordinate 22,296, forward strand.
CGACTGCCAGCCGAAATCAAAACATTCATTAATATTGCCCGGCAGGAGGATGAGGCTTTCACTGTCGCCATGCCCGATGGCATTTGCAAAGGTGAGGTCAGCCTGTGAGGTGCGCGTGGGTAAGCCCGTGGATGGACCGATGCGTTGCACGTCCCAGATCACAAGCGGCACTTCGGCATAATACGCGAGTCCCGCAAATTCAGTCATCAGGCTCAAGCCGGGGCCCGAAGTGGAGGTCATGGCGCGCAGTCCGCTCCAGCCCGCGCCGACTGCCATGCCGATCGCAGCTAATTCATCCTCCGCCTGCACAACCGCGTACGTGTATTTGCCATCTTCGCGCTTGCGGAGCATGGGGAAGTAATCGTTCATCGCCTCGGCAAGAGAGGAAGCCGGCGTAATGGGATACCATGCGACAAATTGCGCGCCGCCAAAGATCGAACCGATTGCCGCGGCGGTGTTGCCGTCTGCCATGATGAGTCCATCGGTCTTATCCATTGGCTCGAGATAGAATGGGTCTTTCTTTTCGAGATTGGCTTTTGCCCAGTCCGCGCCCGCCTTGACTGCGTTGAAGTTCATGTCAATCGGCTTTTGTTTGCCCTTGAAGTGAAAACTTAGCGCCGCATGGATCTTATCGACATCAATGCCAATCATCTGTGCCAGCACGCCTACGTAGACCATGTTGCCGACCAGGTCGCGGAAATCGGATGGAATGCTATGGTCGTCTCGGACGATTTTTTTGACAGGCATCGGGTACACTGCGATATCGGCGCGCGTGATGGGTTGCTTGATATCGTCAGCGTAGAATAAGGCTCCGCCCGGCGCGACAGACGCCAGGTCACGCGTGAACGAATCGGGGTTGATCGCAACCACGATCTCCTGCTCCTCGCGTCGTGCGGTAAATCCATCCTTGCTTGCGCGAATGGTGTACCATGTGGGCAAGCCTTGAATGTTGGATGGGAAAAGGTTCTTTCCCGAAACAGGGATGCCCATCTTGAAGATGGCGCGCAGGATGGTGTTGTTGGCTGTTGAACTGCCTGAGCCGTTCTTCGTGCCAACGATGATCGAAAAATCATTGACTATTTTGTTCATGGGACTCCTAAAATTTTCTGGAGTGTGTCAGTTTGCTGACACAAATACGGAGCAAGCTCCGCTACTCCAAAGGATTACGGTCTGTGATACAAGAGGTCGGTATGCTTGACGAGCGCATCGTATCCGTCCTCAAATTTATGATTGCAAATCGCTTCCACCATTTTCTGGTGATACTGCCAGACTTCCTGCAAATAGTCGTATCCGCCTGCGAACATGTTCAAGCCCACAGCCTCGTACGCTTCCCAATAGGCTTCAAGGATGCCAGTGACAAACGGATTTTCAAGCCTGCTGAAGATCAACAAATGTAAATTGCGATGCTCCTCGTGCGGCACTTGTATTGGCGTGCGCCGCAATTTGTCCCAGGCACGCGCCACAAGGGTTTGCAGTTCTTCCCTATCTGTGCCCGTTAATTTCTCAACGGCTTCATACCAATATGCAGACTCAACATGATTGCGCAACTCTGAATACATTCGGAAGTGCTCATTGTCGAGCGCGAGCGCGTACCCGAGACTCTGGCGGATGGCAGGCGTGAACGAAAACGCGCGGCGCCTCATCCCACGCCCAGGCTTGACTTCCACCAACCCAAGCGCGCGCGCCACTTCCAACTGTTCGCGCAAAGACGCAACGCTGACATCCAACTCCTGGCTCAAATCGTTCAAAGTAGGGAGCCCACTCTCAGCCTCTTCGTGCGCGGCGAGATAGCGGAGAAATTCAGAAATATCGGGGGAAACTCGTTCTCTAAGCATAATAAGTATGATTAATCAGATTAATTGGAGTATATGACGATTTGAAGGGAAAGTCAAGGAATGGGTTATCATCAATGAGCGGGCCTGAATCGTCAACTTCAATGGAACAATATAGGGTGTTCATCGTCTTTCTTCTATCTAAAAAATTTGGAGGTTGGAATGAAACGAATTACTTTGGCTCTATTGTTGATTGTGTTAGTGTTAACGGCTTGCGCGTCTGTGCTTACATCTGCGCCAGCGGATGGCGGTATCTCCATTACAGAGGCGCCCGCCGTCACATCCGCGCCGACAGATGTTCTCGTTAACTCGAAGATCCCTGCGGCTTCGTTTGAGTCACAGACGTACATCAACCAGCAGGCGGGTTTTGCATTGGATTACCCCGCGCAGTGGACTGTGAACGAAAGCGTAATTGGGGATCGCGGTTCGCAAGTGCAATTCCTCTCCTCGCCTGAGATTGGGGATCTGGCTGTCTTGCCCGAAGGCGCGACGCGCGTCTCAGCTGTGATCTATCAATGGGACCCGAAGAACGATCTCACCGCGTATGTTGACCATTGGAAAACCGCCTGGGACGCATCTGGTTCTACGATTGTTGAAGAACAGCAGTTGATCCTCGACCTGGGATTGAATGCAGTCCAATTTGTGATCCAGATCCCCGACTCGTCGGCGGTCTTTCTTATCACCGCCATTGGTGATCAATACCTGGTCATTGGCGGCGAAGGCAATTTGGAACTGGTGAAGGAAATCGCGCAAAGATTGCGGCCTGTTTCTGCGCAGTAATAAACAAACCCCACATCCTGAAAACGCTTGCATCCTCGCGCCGATAGAGAACCGCTTCACGCGGCGGGGATTTTTGATTCCGTTATATAATCTTCGGCATGAATATCACTCTCACGACCCCTGCTTTGCTATTTCCCACGGTTTCGCTTTTGATGCTGGCATACACCAACCGCTTCCTCACGCTCGCCACCATCATCCGCACGCTTCACGATAGATATAAATCAAATCAGGATGAGAATCTGCTTGGTCAAATTGCGAACCTGCGTTATCGCGTCTATCTCATCCGCAACATGCAGATTTTCGGCGTGCTAAGTCTGCTCTTTTGCGTGGCCAGCATGTTCGCCCTCTTCGCAGGCTGGACCGCAGGCGGGCAGTGGAGTTTTGCGATCGCAATGATCCTGATGATCGTTTCGCTCGGAATTTCCCTGCGCGAGTTGCAGGTCTCCGTGGGCGCGCTGGATTTGTTGTTGATGGAGTTGGAAGAGCAGGAAAAGATAGGGTGAGGAGAACAGTGCGCGGTTTGCGGAATTTACTTTTCCTATTTATGCTTCATGCAAAGAAAGGTCTCATAACAAAGGTGCAAAATGAATTCAAGGCTTATCGTTTTGATAGTGTTCGTAATCAGTAATCTGCTGGTCAACGCATGTAGTTCGTCCGCCAACCGAAATGGGGTCGTTCCCGCAGACCTGCAGACCATCGAAGCCGCGGCAGAAGACATCATTGACTTTGCTCCAAGCGGCAACTGGGACAAGATCGCTACTGATGTGACCTCCAGTTCTGCGGCGTGGGCGGCGTATCAGCCTCATGCTGCAGACGATGGCGCATCCCAGACCCAACAGGATGAATTCGTCTCGGCTCTGTCACACCTGCAGGCGGCCTCGGAATCCAAAGACCCGACGGCGACCATGCAGGCCGCAAACGATTTGAGCGCCGTAGTGGTCGAATTATTTGCCTTGTATAATCCCAAAATTCCTGCCGATATCGGCCGGCTGGATGTGCTGGAACGCCAGGTGATTTTGGATGTGGCAAGAAATGATTTGGCCTCGGCTGTGAATAGTCTTGCAAAAACAAAAGCAGCCTGGAAAAATGTCCAACCCTCCGTTGTTGCCCAAAACGGACAGGGCGTCGCAGATCAATTCGAGAACAGCCTTGCAACTCAAGAGACTGCCTTGAATGCAGGCGACACAGCAGGATTGACCAAAGAAGCCCGGGACGCATTGGAGGTTGTGGATGCCATGGAGCAGTTATACCGATAACACGGCTTGCCCATTTAGGACCTTGCCAGGCGCTCCGCCTGCACATCGTCGCAAAGCAAACAGGTATTGATGTTAACTGCCCACCTATCTGCGTTCCTCTCACAAAAAACCCTTGCGATCCGATGAATGTGACGAATAAGGATTTATTGTATAATGAATTCGACCCGCCTACGTCCGATTGATTACCCATAGATTATGCCGACCTAACAGGCACTGTATCATCTCTTCATTTTCACAGTGAAGAATAACCAATCGTATTTGAACAGTTGAGGAGGCAGAGACATGAAGAAATTACTCGTTTCGGTTTCGATATTTCTTGTCATACTGGCAGGTTGCGCGCCGGGCTCCAGTGTACAGGTCAACACGCCTGACTCTTCCATGCAACTCAGCGCACCTGGCCCCAATCCATCTGTCAATCAGGCAGACGTCAGTGGACGAGTCGCACGCGCCGGGGCGGGACTCTGGCACGGCATTATCGCGCCTGTGACCCTCCTCATCTCATTTTTCAATTCCGATGTGCGCATGTACGAAGTGCACAACGCCGGAAGCGAATATGACCTCGGTTTCCTGGTCGGGGCGGCAACAGTGATTGGAATTTTGAGTCTTTTGGTACGCATGCGGCGCAGGTAAGGAATTTCGAGACTCATACCTCTTCAACGTATTCCTTTCACGACCCATGCCCGCGCCACGAGCGGAATGGAACCATCCAGTGCGAAGGGCAAGCCTGCTCGTATCCGTTCCCTGAGCGCGGCGCGGCGTTCTTCACTGAGCGACATTGCGTAACCGGGGGCGGGGGCCTGTCCACCGAGAAAGGGCGACCAATAATCGTCGAAGTTTTGAAAGTCGGTTGAAATCTCAATGGAATGTGCCTTCACATTGTTGAGTCCAGCCGCTTCGAAAAGTTGCCTGAGGGGTTCAGGCTGACAAATCGGGAAGCGCCGGCCTTCGTCAAGATCATGCGCATTTGGATCGAGCGCCGTCGCAGCATTCCAAAAATGACGCATGAGTTGCATTTTGCCTGCATAGTCCCAAACATAAACAGAAACCATACCGCCTGGTCGCGCGGCGCGTGTCATTTCCGCCACAGCGCGCGCAGGTTGCGGAATGAAGTTAAGCACGAGACCCGATACAACCGCGTCATAACTTCCAGTTTCGACTGTTAATGCTTGAGCGTCGCCAACTTCAAAATCCACCCGTTTGTCCGGCGTATGGGCGCGGGCAAAAGCCACGAAGCCTTCAGAGCGATCCACCCCTTTTATTTTGGCTGGTTCAGCCGTTTGCAGGATGGTCTGACTGAGCGCGCCCGTTCCGCAGCCAATATCCAGCCATTGACTGTTTGCAGGGATGGCGAGCCATTGTAAAAATTCGCGGGCTACCAGGCGGCTCCAACGACCGACGTAAGGCTCATAAACATCGCCGTTTGCCCAGGTATCTTTTGGTTTTGCAGAAGGATGGTCTTCATTCATATCGTACTCCTAAGGTGAATGACACCTTTGAAAATATCGAATAAATAGGCTGCTTGTTGAAATAAATTATACGCTCTTTCGTTGCTGTTACGAGCATGCGAGAATAGGTCAACTAATTCGACCACCTGCTTTTGGAGTTTTATCCTGGGTCGCAAAGTATAATCAGCCTCATGTTTGAATTCCACCTCACATCAAAAAACCGCGCGGAGCGACGGATGACTAAATTCAAAATATTTCTCCTGTCTTTTATTCTCATCCGACTCTTTATGCCTGCCCATGCTGCATTTGCGGATACGGGTCCCAAGCCGACGATGGAGTTCGCGTTCAAACAGGATTTGGCGCGTGAACCGGTCACGATCACATCGGGGATTTTGTATGAGTGTGAGCAAGCAGATTGCAGCGACGCGACGCCTTTGCAGCAATTGGGTCCACAAGGATTGAGGTGCGATGCGCAGAGTTGCAATGCGCTCGCGTACGGTTTCCGCCCTTATCACAGGCTCGAAATCGAATTCTCCGATGGCGTGACGCGTGAGAGTAATATCTTTGAGACGGCAGGATTCGATTCGAAATATATAGTCACCATCCGCCCGGATGATTTGTTGGTCGAAGCACAATTCAACCTGACCGCTGCTCCGCCTGCAATGTTGATCCTCATCGCTTGCATCTGCGCTTTAATGAGCATAGGATTGATAACCGGCTTGATCATTTTTTTCATTCGGCGTTCCGCAAGGAAGTGATCAACACTCTACCTATCACGATCATCGTGGAAGGCGCAGTTGGATTAGCCTATTCTATTTGGCGAAAGAAACCGGTTGGTCCCATTCTCATCACGAGTATTCTCGCAAACCTGCTCACCCAATCCCTTTTGTGGATTGCGCTCAACCTTTTCTTCCGGCACTATTTAACAACTTTATTTATTCAATACCTTCGCCAAAGATAGGCTAAAAAGGTAGGGCTTTTCGGGTAAAGTT
>CAZIYY010000044.1:0-28552 GCA_964543585.1 uncultured Anaerolinea sp.
TTTTGCCATGAGTTTTCTACTTTTCACTGGTATCATTTTACGGGAGGGTTACCGCGACAAAACTCATCACACGAAATCAACCTCCACCTCATCCTGAGCCGTGTCGAAGGGCCAATCTCCAACCCTTCGACAAGCTCAGGGCAGGTCTCTAATTCTCCAATTACTAATCCCCAATCCCAATCCCAACTCTATTGTATAATTCCCCCACTTCACCTCTGGAGAACGAATGACCAAAAAACTCACCGGCGCGGAAATCCGCGATACCTTCATTGACTTCTTCGTCGAGCACGGACACACGGTTGTGCCGTCGTCTTCGCTTGTCCCTGGCGGGGATGCAACCTTGCTGTTCACCAACTCGGGCATGGTGCAGTTCAAGGACGTGTTCCTCGGCACGGATAAGCGTCCGTATCAGCGCGCGGTCGACTCGCAGAAGTGTATGCGCGTGGCGGGCAAGCACAACGACCTCGACGACGTTGGACGCGACGATACGCATCACACTTTCTTTGAGATGCTCGGCAACTGGTCGTTTGGCGATTACTACAAAAAGGAAGCCATCGAATGGGCATGGCAATTGCTCACAGATGTTTGGGGACTCAAAAAAGAAAATACCTGGGCGACGGTCTTCAAAGATGACCAGGGCAACATCCCGTCAGATGAAGAGGCGGCGAATCATTGGCGCGCCCAGCCTGGATTCCAGGAAGAGCATGTGCTCTATTTCGGTCGCAAGGATAATTTCTGGGAAATGGCTGAGACGGGTCCCTGTGGTCCGTGTTCCGAAATCCATTATGACCGCGGCATCAAGTATTGCGACAAGCAGGCTGTCGAGGGTCACGTCTGCGTAGTGAACGGCGATTGCAAGCGCTTCCTCGAGCTCTGGAATTTGGTCTTCATCCAATACAACCGCCTCGGTCCCGACACGCTCGAGCCGCTTCCCACCACGCACGTGGATACGGGCATGGGCTTCGAGCGCATCGTTTCGGTTTTGCAGGATGTCGACTCGAATTACAAGACCGACCTCTTCGCCAGATCGCTCGGCGTTCTGCGTTCGCTCACGGGTCATTCGCTTGCCGCGATGGAAGCCGATTTCACGCCCTATCGCGTCATCTGCGACCACACACGTTCCGCCGCGTTCCTCATCGCGGATGGCGTTGTGCCTGGCAATGTCGGACGCAATTATGTTGCGCGCATGATCATTCGACGCGCGGCGCGCTTCGGCACAAAGATTGGATTGCATGAACCATTCCTCGCTAAAGTAGCTGAGGCTGTCATAGAGACATATAGCGATTTTTATCCCGAACTGACAAAGAGCCGCGCTGCGATATTGGATAACTTGACTCGTGAAGAAATCCGCTTCGCGCGGACGGTCGAGACTGGTACCGCTCATCTGGAGAATCTACTCTCAGAGCTTCACGACCAGAACAAAACCATCCTCGATGGACGCAAAGCCTTCGATCTCTATGCCACTTACGGCCTTCCCTTCGAAATCTCGCGCGACATCGCGCGTGAGCAGGGACTTGAAGTTGATGAAGCAGGCTTCAACGCCGCGAAGGATGAACATAGTCTTGCATCAGGTGGTGGCAAAGCCATGGGCAAGACAGGTGGTGAGGATGCAGAATTCTTTGCCGAAATTTTCAGAAGTCTGCAAGCCCAAGGCAAATTGGATGAACATGGCGTTCAATATGATCCGTACACCAGCCCACGCCTCGAAGGCGAAGTGCTGGCTCTGACTATCGATGGCAAGTCAGTCCAATCTGCTTCATTCGGCGATCAAGTCGAGGTCATTCTTCCAAAGACAGGCTTCTACATCGAATCTGGTGGTCAAGTTTCAGATATTGGCTACATTCGGACCCCCCTCCGTCTCCCCCCATTTTCGGAGAAAATGGGGGGAGAGAAAGAGGGGGGCGGCCGGGAAATTGAAATCACTGATGTGCGCAAACCCTCCGCGGGCATCATCGTTCACATTGGTGAAGTCATCTCTGGTCAACCCAAAGTTGGTGACAACTGCATCGCCGAAGTGGACATGACTCGTCGTCACGACATCATGCGCAACCACACCGCGACTCACCTGCTCCACGCCGCGTTGCATCAGGTGTTGGGCGAGCACGCTCGTCAGGCAGGTTCTCTCGTCGCGCCTGATCGTCTGCGCTTCGATTTCAACCATCCCGAAGCGATGACCGTCGAACAGATCGAACGCGTCGAGCGCATCGTCAACGACGCGGTCGCGGCGGACATGGAAGTGCTGCCCAAGTTGAAATCGCGCGAGGATGCAATTGCCGAAGGCGCAATGGCGCTATTCGGCGAAAAGTATGGGGAGACCGTTCGCACGATTACGATTATGCCATCCACCTTCGATATGTCGGTTGAAGAGACCAATGTACATCCCAGCGCGATGGTGGAACACGAGCATAAATATTCCTACGAACTTTGCGGCGGCACACACCTTGACCGCACATCGGATGTCGGAGCGTTTATCATCATTAGCGAAGGCTCTGCGGCGGCGGGTGTGCGTCGCATCGAGGCTGTCACCGGCCGTGGCGCGTATGACGTGATCGTGCGTCGATTCAAGATGTTGAAGCAAGCTGCCGCAACTTTGAAAACTTCTGTGGATGAAGTGCCGCGCAAAGTTGAATCCCTGCAAGACGAAATCGCGGATTTGAAAAAGCAACTCACTGCAATGAGAAACGAAATGGCTCATTCAAAGTTTAGTGGGCAGGCTGAAAATATTCAAATCGTCGGAGACGTACGTGTACTAGCAATGGAAGTTCCCAACGCGGAGGCAAACACGTTACGTTCCCTAGCTGATAAGTTCAGGGAAAAATATCCAAAGAAAAGCATTGCGGTCCTGGCATCTGGATCAACAGTTATCTCAGCAGTGGCAAATGATCTCGTTGCGCTCGGTATCAAAGCTGGCGATCTCATCACTGCCATCGGCGGCAAAGGCGGCGGACGTCCCAATCTGGCGCAAGGGAGTCTGCCGGATGGGAATGTCAACGAGGCGTTGAGTAAAGTTGCGAAAACAGTCGAAGAGAAATTGAAATAACATGATGTCTCCCATTGAATTGTTGATTTCCGAGAACTATCGCTGCGGCGAAAGCCCTTTATGGCATTCGGACCGGCAGGTCTTGTTCTTTGATGACATGAACGCCTCGCGCGTCTTTTCCTTTGATCCGAAAACTTCACAGGTTCGGGAATTAAATACAAACGGGTTGAACGTCGCAGGCCTGGCGTTCAATCATACGGGCGAGTTGGTCTTTGCAGGCACAGGCGGACTCTGCCTTTGGAAAGAGTCTGGCGAGTCCCGCGCGCTGATCACCGAGCATGACGGAGAAGCGTTGAATTTCAACGACATTCTCGCCGACCCCCAGGGACGTTTATATGCTGGCACCTGGTATTGGGGCGCGCAGGAATATGAAAAATTGGGAAAGTTATATTTGATTGATACGAACGGTTCTGTTTCAATTCAAGATGAAGGCATTGAACTTTCCAACGGGCTTGGGTTGAGTCCCGATGTGCGCACGTTGTATTATGCAGATTCCACCGCGCGCAAGATTTATGCGTATGATGTGGACTTATCGACAGGCGCCCTGTCGAATCGCCGCGTGTTTGTGGATGTTCCCGCGACAGAAGGCCTGCCCGATGGACTGACTGTTGACGCGGATGGATATATCTGGAGCGCGCAATGGTACGGCGCGCAGGTCGTTCGCTACGATCCCGATGGTAAAGTGGAGCGGCGCATTCAAGTCCCGGCTTCGCAAGTCACCTGCATGGCATTCGGCGGACCCCATTGGAATGAACTGTTTATTACAACAGCCGGCGAAGATTGGCAAACGCGTCACGCACCTCCCGGATATGATTCGTCCCGCGTGCATATTGGTGGCGAACTCTATCGTTTGAAATTGGATATTCAAGGCAAACCGGAATATAGAACAAAGTTTGTCTGGTAACGATTCGTATCCCCAGAAAGGCCCTTGATATGAGAATTGAAATGTTTCGCTATTACTTTAGAAATATGTAGTATATTATTCCCACTGTGTTTGTATCTAAATATATTATGATTGCCTCTCATCAAAGGAGATTGATATGTCGCGTTCAACCAAGTTTTTACTCGTGTTTGTGCTGATCGTTTTCATACTCGCCTGCAATACTGTCACCCAACCCATTAAGGATGTGCAAAATGTTGCCAGCACAGCAGAATCTTTTGCTTCTGCCATACCGTTGGAGACCCTCCAATCTTTCGCAACCAATATGCCGGTTCAAACCCTGGAGTCGGTGGCTTCTCAAATTCCCGATTTTGGGAATATGCTCAACCCGCAGGGCGAGCCAGTCAAAGAGTGGAACGGCATACCGGTCATGACCCAGGCAACCGCCGGGCAGGAGTTCCCTGAATCGAAATCATATAGCTTCAAAGCCAAGGCGACGGTAAAAGAGGCTACAGACTTTTATAACGATGCCATGAGCAAGCTTGGCTGGTCAACGACGATCAATATGCCCGGTACCGACCAAGGTGCCGTGCTGGTTTTTTCTAAAGAAAGCAATCTTGCGACCATCACCATTACTGCGGACGGTGATACGATTGTTGTATTGCTGACATTCGCGTAGGTCAAAATCACAAAAGTTAAAAAGAACAGTCGCAAGACTGTTCTTTTTAACTAAGCCAATGTGATATCGGTTTCGCTGATCTGCTTTTCGATTTTGGTGAACGTCGAACCACCTAAAGCGACATTCCATGGTTTTGCCAAGCCGTGTCGTTGAATGTGAAAGGTGTCTCCTTTGCGCTCGATCTCGAAGGCTGTTTCGATCTTTCCATCCAGAGATGGGATTTCTATTTTTGTGGAATGTCCATCATCGAATGAAAAGATTTGAAGCGTGACTCCATCGCTGAAATCATAATCAGGTTTATCGGTGCGATTGCCAATTGGGATGATCGAATTGGGGCGGACTAAAAGTGGCAGACTCATGTAATCGTGTGTCTCACGAATCCAGCGCGGACCTTCGGCCATGTTGCCATTCAGCAGATTTGTCCATCGTCCGGCGGGAACATAATAACTGACGCTCCCATCGTGACTGAATACGGGAGCGATCAACAATGAATCGCCCAGCATATACTGTAAATCTAAATACGTACAAGCGGGATCATCGGGGAATTCCAGGATCATCGCGCGTAACATGGGAGTTCCCTGTTCATGAGCCTGGATCGCCGCGCGAAACAAGTAGGGCATCAAACTACATTTGAGTTTGGTGAATCTAGACAGGACACTCACTGCTTCTTCATCGTAATTCCACGGAACACGATACGATGAACTTCCATGCAGGCGGCTGTGAGACGACAGCAGTCCGAATGCCGCCCATCGTTTGTAGACATCTGCGCTGGCGGTTTGCTCGAAGCCGCCGATATCGTGACTCCAAAATCCAAAACCCGATAAGCCGAGCGAAAGTCCACCGCGCAGACTCTCAGCCATGGATTCAAATGTGGCTGTAGAATCGCCGCCCCAATGGACCGGGAATTGCTGTCCACCGGTTGTTGCCGAGCGCGCAAAGACCAGAGCGTCGCCTTCGCCGCGTTCTTTACGCAACAAGTCAAAGACGGTTTTGTTGTAAAGATAGGTGTAGTAGTTGTGCATCTTGAGCGGATCGGAACCATCGTGATAGATCACATCCGTGGGGATGCGTTCGCCGAAGTCGGTTTTGAATGTGTCCACACCCATCATTAATAAAGCGCGTAGTTTTTCTGCAAACCATTTGCAGGCTTTGGGATTCGTAAAATCCACGATGCCCATGCCAGCCTGCCACATGTCTGTTTGCCAAATATCGCCGTTGGGTTTGCGGATTAAGTATCCATGTTGTGCGGCTTCATCGAATAGGATGGAACGTTGTGCAATGTAGGGGTTGATCCAGATGCAAATGCGTAAGTCACGACTCTTCAAGCGAGCGAGCATCCCTTCTGGATCGGGGAAGAAGCGCGAGTCCCATTGCAGGTCGGTCCAGTTAAATTCCTTCATCCAAAAACAATCGAAGTGAAAAACGTGCAAGGGAATATCCCGCCTTGCCATTTCATCAATGAAACTCGTGACGGTTGCTTCGTCATAATTTGTTGTGAACGATGTGGAGAGCCACAAACCGAACGACCACGCGGGCGGAAGCGCGGGACGACCCGTTAGCGCGGTGTAGCGTTCAAGGATTTGTTTGGGCGTGGGACCATAGATGATGAAATATTCAAGCGTTTCACCCGGGACGCTAAACTGTACGCGCTCCACTTTTTCGGATGCGACTTCAAACGAAACCCGCTCGGGTTGGTTGACGAAAACGCCGTAGCCGTGATTGGTGAGATAGAACGGAATGTTCTTATACGATTGCTCACTGCTCGTGCCGCCATCTTCATTCCAAATATCAACGACCTGACCGTTCTTGACAAAAGATGTGAAGCATTCACCGAGACCGTAGACACATTCACCAACAGCGAGACTCAACTGCTCGTGGATAAATCGTCCGTCGGGTGCGTCCACAAACCCCAGCGCGTGCCAGCTGCTCGAAGTAAGAACTTTATCGCCACCGATAAATTCCAGAAGCCAGTCTTCGCCTTTCTGGATTTTTGCGCTCAATTCGCCGCTTGTGAGGGTGGCAAATTTTTCGCCATCTGAAGTAACGATATTGAGGTTGGTTTGTTGAATTACCTCGAATTCAGGTTTGCGCGGACGACTGCCTTTGTGATGGATAACCTTCACGCGAATGATGTTTTCCATCGGCGAAGAAAATTGAATTGTCAACAGAGGCAGATTGAGTGTGTCTGCGCGCCCTTGCAGCTTTTTCGTTGGCGCGTAGACCGTCAACGAATCTTTTTCGGAATCAACTTCATGCACTTGTGCGGCGTAGTGGGGTGTCATACCCAGGCGGACTTGCCAATATCCGTCAGTGAATTTCATTGTTGTGATCCTTTCATTCGCTATGATACCGCATTGGGGAACATTTAGTTCCGCACAGCGTCAACCCAATAAGTACTACATTCTTCAACTGCCACCATTCCGAAAGGAGGGCGTATGAATTAAATTCATTTTTTGCAAACAACGGGAACGCCGACCTGTTGTTTGTCTCTTTTCGTTTTAATCAATAACATAAAAAACAGGAGAAGAAAAATGCACACGAAACGTAATGCCCTTATATCGGGTATCCTCTTACTATTGCTTGTGACCTCCGCATGTGGAGGCGCCGCGACTCAAGCACCAGCCGCCACTGAATTACCGCCGGATTATTATCCTGCCGCGACAGAAGCGCCTGCCGCCACGTATGCCCCCTCCGTGAACGAGGCTCCAGCGCAAAATAACTCCAATTCAGGCGCGCCAGCTCAAAGCCCCGGTAATGAGCCGTATGATATGTTCTTCCAGGATTATGGGGTTAATCCATCCATTGATACGGATGATGATCATCTCTCCACATTTGCGCTGGATGTGGATACCGGCTCGTACACCATCATGCGTAATTATCTCAACGATGGCATCTTGCCGCCAAGCGATTCTGTACGCGTGGAGGAATACATCAACTATTTCAAGCAGGGTTATCCCAATCCATCCGCGCATCAAGCCTTTGGCATAACTGTTGATGGCGCGCCTTCGCCGTTCACACAGACCGAACGTTATCAAATGTTACGTGTCGGCATTCAAGGCTATACCGTCCCCGATGAAGAGCGCCAGGACGCTTCGCTGACTTTTGTGATTGACGTCTCCGGTTCGATGGACCTGGATAACCGCCTCGGGCTCGTGAAGCGCTCGCTGGAACTGCTTGTTGAACAATTGGGACGCGGCGACACGGTTAGCATCGTAGTCTATGGATCAGAGGCCCGCGTCGTCCTGGACCCGACACCTGGTTCTGATAAAGATACCATTCTCTCAGCGATCTACAGTTTGCATCCCGAAGGCTCGACCAATGCTGAAGCAGGAATCCGTTTGGGTTACAAGATGGCGCTGCGCGCCTACAACTCCGAAGGCATCAATCGGGTCATCCTTTGCTCGGATGGCGTAGCGAATGTTGGGAACACCGAATCTGATGTGATACTTGATGAGATTCGTGGACATGTCGAAGAAGGCGTGACGATGACTACGATTGGCTTCGGCATGGATAATTACAATGACACCCTCATGGAACAACTCGCCGATCATGGCGACGGCTTCTACGCGTACGTGGATGATATGCGTGAGTCGAAACGGTTGTTCATAGATAATCTGACCGGGACGTTGCAAACCATCGCGATGAACGCCAAGGTGCAAGTGGATTTCAATCCCGATGTTGTGATGCGCTATCGTCTCGTTGGTTTTGAGAACCGCGCAGTCGCGGATGACCAATTCCGCGATAACAGCGTCGACGCAGGTGAAATCGGCGCGGGTCACTCCGTCACCGCCTTGTATGAAGTCAAGTTATATCCAGAATCCTACGGCAGGGTCGCAACAGTTTTCCTGCGCTGGGAAGACCCGGATACCCGCGCAGTGACCGAACTCTCCAATGATTTTGATACCGAAGAGTTCGCGCGTGATTTTGAGCGTGCAGATTATTATTTCCAGAGAGTCGTCGTGGTCGCGGAATATGCAGAAATCCTCAAGGACAGTTATTGGGCGGAGGGCGGCTCACTGCATGACGTGTATCGTGAAGCCCTGCGGATATATGAATCCATGCCGCGCGAACGCGATATGGAGGAGTTTGTAAATTTGCTTGATAAAGCGCTGGAGTATAGTGAATAACCCACCTTAGGCATAATATCCCGAAGATGTCGCTGTGGCGACATTTCCTTGAAAAACGTTGTCGAACTGCTCAAGCTTTCTGGACGCCGCGTAATATCAGTGAATAACTAAAAGCACCTCCTTACGTAAATTGTGAGGAGGTGCTTTCTAAATGTCTGTTGTTTTAAAACGCAAAATCAGGATTGAGGTCTGTTTGTGTAAGTGATGTTCCGTGATCTGCCAGAGTCTGCGCGTACAAATGTAATGCATCCACCGACTCAATCAACACATCTGCGTACGGGATCAAATCCTTTGCGGAGGATAGGCCTGATAGTACGCCTACGACCAAACCTGCGCCGGCGGCGCGCGCCATTTTCATGTCGGCGGTTGTATCCCCAATAACCATTGTTTTGGATGGGTCAACATTCATGCGCTGGCAAATTGTCAGCATCATATCGGGCGCGGGCTTGGTTGGGATGCCGTCATCCGCGCAGACCATGGTTGTGATGAAGTCTTCGATATCGAATGCTTCGATCATGGCTTGTGTCGGCGCGCGATCATCGGAGGTGGCGATCCCAATCTTGATGTTTTGGTAATGCAACACGCGAAATAGTTCGCGTGTTGCTCTACGTTCAATCCAAGCGATTGCGCCACTTCAACGGTCAGGTGATAAAGTTGTGACATAGGTGACGCCGCGAGGATTCGTTTCCCGGCTCAAATTTCATGCACGATTCTTCCATCAATCATCGTCATAACTGCTTTGGCGGACATAATCTCTTCAGGTTTCACTTCAAACAAATCATGCGAGAATAGGACCAAATCCGCGAGATAGCCTTCCTTGATCTGTCCCTTTTCACTTTCTTTGAATTCGACGTAGGCCGCGTCGCGCGTGTAGCCAATGATACACTCTTCGAGAGTCAATCGCTGGTCTGGCGCAGTTGGGATTAATTTCTTGCGATTGAGCCCAACGTAGATATTGATCAGCGGGTCGAAGGGCGCGACGGGCCAATCGCTTCCAAGTGAGAGACGCGCATCCTTGTCCTTCAGACTGCGCCAGGGAAAGGAGAAGGGCAAACGCTGTTCACCCATACGCCTTGGTCCCGGCTCGTTATCCTCCGGGCTAAATGTTGCGTGGCTGGTCTGCATGGATGCAATAACACCCAATTCCTTGAAGCGCGGCATATCATCCGGCTGGCACACTTCGATATGTTCGATGCGGTGACGGCTGTCACGCTTGCCGTTTAATTTTTGGATTTGTTCATATCCATCCAGTGTCTGCCGCACGGCTCCATCGCCGCAGCAGTGGACGGCGATCTGCAATCCCATTTTGTCGCAAGCCGAAGCCATGCGGACGAAGTGGTCGAGCGAGAAAATTGGCGCAACGCTACCGACACTCGGATCATCGGCATATGGATCAATGTTGAACGCCGTGTAGGATTCCCATACGCCATCCATGAAGAATTTCGCCGCGCCGCCGCGCACGTAATCCATCTGGACTTTTGCCATTTCCGCGGCTTCCTTGAGCATAGCCTCTGTCGCATCCGGCTTGACCTCATACGGAACGTACACTCGCAGGTTTATCTCGCCTGTGTCTTCGAGCGCGGCGTAGGTCATCAAATTTTCCATATCGCCATCCATATTGTGGACGCTGGTGATGCCGGTTTTATTGATTTCCTTGATTCCAAGTTTGAGCAGTTCACGTCTGCGATTTGAGTCCGGCTCAGGAATGAGATTTCGCACCGTGTCCATCGCGTCTTCTTCGCGGAGTTCGCCTGTTGCCACTCCGTTTTCATTTCGTAGGACAATGCCGTTCACTAGTTTTATCTCTTGATTTAAAACGCCTGCCATCTCAAGCGCTTTCGTATTTGCCCAGCCGGTATGCCCGTCAAATGCGCCGATGTAGATGGGGCGACCTAGGATGATTTCATCCAGTTCCTGCCGCGTGGATACGATGTCATAACGAATGCCGCGTCCCACCACCCATTCGTCGGTTTTGTTTTCGCCCGCAAAATCAAGCAGAACTTTTTTTAGATCCTCCTTTGTTCGTACTTCTTGAAGTTGTGCTTTGCTCATCCAAACGGAACCTGACAACAGATGTATGTGCGTGTCTATGAAACCGGGCGTGAGTGTGTGTCCTTGTCCGTCAATCAAGCGTGTCTTCTCGCCTCGAAATTTTTCCACCCCTTCGTTATTTCCCACATAAACAATCCGATTACCTTTGACTGCAACCGCCTCCGCGCGTGGATTGGATTCGTCGCTGGTGAATATTTTCGCGTTCGTGATAATGATGTCGGCAGGTTGGGACACAGTTTTCTCTCCTCAAATGGGGCACCAGGTGGCAGTCATTTTAGAAATGACTGCCACCTATCTGTCGAATATACATATATTGAGGGCACAGGTCAAGGAATTCGAGAAAATCTAACGCGACATTTATGTCGCTCTACACGGCAAGACGACATGAATGTCGCGTTACGCTATAATTGCACTTGCATGAAAACCCAGATCATCACACTCGAATCACATGACGACCTGATTTCCGTCCGCGATCGTTTATCGTGGGCGAAGACGCCGCGTATATTGCTGGTGGTCCCCAAGTATGAAAAGGTCACGCTTCGGCAAGTGGACTTGAAAGTCTTGCAACGACACGCCACATCGCTTGGCGCGCAGTTGGGATTGGTGACGCGTACGCGGCATGTGCGCGAAGATGCCGAGGCGTTGAATATTCCCGTATTTGAATCTGCGGGGGAGGCGCAGCGCGTGGAATGGCCCCAGTCTCCGCGCAAGAGGCTGATGCGTCGCTTCCCTTCGGCGTCAGGGAAGAATCTGCGCGAGAAACGGGAGCAGGTTCAAGTCAAGGGAGAGGCGTGGCGCGCGCATCCAGTGACGCGCGTTGGCATGTTCAGCATCGGCGTCTTATCCGTGCTTGTGCTTGTCGCATTGTTCATCCCGCGCGCGCAAGTCACCTTGAATCCTGTTTCGAAAATCCAAAGCGTTGTGTTGCCTGTCATGGCAAGCTCGTCTATTGATTCAGTTTTTATTACCGGCAGCATCCCGGCGCATGAAAAGCGCATCGTCGTTGACGGCGCTCAAACTGTGATCGTGACCGGCGAAGGCGTGATCCCACAGTCGAAGGCGAGGGGCGTTGCGCAGTTTCGTAATCTCACGCAACAAGCGGTGACGATCCCGGCAGGCACGGTGATTCAAACGACGGACAACATCCGCTTTGTGACGACGGAAGAAGGTGTGATGGGCGCGGGCGTCGGAAAAAAGATCGAGTTGCCCATCCAAGCGGTCGAAGGCGGCGTTGCGGGAAATCTCGGCGCGGAAACGATCAATGCCATCGAGGATCGGCTGGGTCTTTCGCTTTCGGTGACGAACCCTGAGCCAACGACTGGCGGGCGCGAACTTCCATCTCTACAGGCGAGCGATGCGGATCGAACGCGCGCGAAGAATTTGTTGATGAAGATTCTCGACGACAACGCGCGTGAAAATTTATTGGATGGGATTAATTCGGGCAAGATGCTTTTTGAGAATACGATTGCCGTTTCTCAAATTCTTTCAGAGGAATATGATCCGCCTGCGGGCGCGGCTGGAACCAAATTGACATTGACCATGCAAGTTGAATATTCCGCTCTATACGTCTCCGCTTCAGACTTGACAGCGCTTGCCGCGCTTGCGATGAATGCTTCTCTCCCTTCGGGCTTTTTCCCCGCGTCTGACGCGGCGACCATTAAGCCCGTAACGAATCCGTCTCTCATGGAAGATGGTTCCCTACATTGGACGATGCGCGCAGAGAGAAAGATTGTTCAATCATTCGATTCTGCGTATCTAACCCAATTAGTTCTGGGACATGGTGTCAATGAGGCACAATCGAACCTGAATAAAAATTTACCTTCGGCGAGTTCGCCCGAAATTAAATTATCTCCTTCGTGGTGGCCGTGGGTGCCGATTGTTCCGTTTCGTATCTCTGTGGTGACTCGATGAAAACCTTCCTTTACCACGGAGACACGGACGCACTGAGAAAGCCTTCTAAAATAATCTCGGGGACCCGGTGTCTCTGTGGTTCACAATGGGGGAGTGAATGAGAATCTTGGCGGTGGATCATGGTGAGAAAAGAATCGGTCTTGCGTTGAGCGACCCGACAGCAACAATTGCCAGCCCGTTGAAAGTAATTGAGCATATCTCGCGCATCATTGACACGGCTCAAGTGGCAGAGATTGCCATGCAACACGAGGCAGGCTTGATTGTGATCGGTCAGTCGTTTGACGAAGAAGGCAATCCGAACCTGGCGGGCAGGCGCGCCGCAAAATTTGCCGAAGCCTTGAAAGAGCAGACGAATATTCCCATTGAGTTGTTCGATGAATCATTCAGCACGCGGGATGCGCGCGTGACACGCATCGAAATGGGAGTCTCTCGCAAGAAGCGCGCCGGTCACATGGATGAACTCGCGGCGGTGATGATCTTGAGATCGTATATTGAGTCCAAAAAAGGCCTCGGTGGTTGAGTGGCTCTGTGCTCGTCGGGGCATACACGTGCGCCAGCATGCACACCTGCCCTGGCGGGCGGTGCCAGGGGGTGAAGGTGTCGAGACCACTGCTAACAAAAATAATTTTGCTTACATGTTGGTCTCGATACGGACTGAGAAAAGCACTCAGCCCTACTCGACCAACGGATACTTTCCTGATGCGTAAACTAATCATCATTGTTATTACCCTTCTCATTCTGGCTTGCCTATTTTTATCTTTCATCTACATCCCCGCCCAAGCCACGCGAATTTATGGCGCTCCTTCATCGGCGTTGACTCTTTCACAACGCGTGCAATATTCCGCGCTCCTGCTTTGGTACGATGGATTGCTGACGCGCCCGCTGGATGCAAGTGGAACGGAACAATCCTTCACTGTCAAGCCTGGAGAATCGGTCAGCTCGATTGTGAATCACCTTGCGATTGTCGGGCTGATCCGCGATGCGGAATCGTTTCGCGCGTATCTGGTTTATTCGGGGCTCGATAAATCCATTCAGGCAGGGGAATACAAACTGAGCGCGGCGATGTCCGCGATTGATATTGCGCGCGAACTTCAGGATGCGACTCCTGAAGAAGTAACATTCGTCATTTTACCCGGCTGGCGCATGGAGGAGATCGCCGCCTCACTCTCGACCTCGGGTTTGTCCATTACTCCCGAAGAGTTTCTCTCTGCCGCGCAAAATCCGCCGGACGGTTATAACTTTTTGAGTGGAGCGAATACGACCGAAGGTTTTCTGTACCCTGACTCTTATATCCTGCCGCGCGAAATTTCAGCGGATGAACTCGTCCAGGAATTCGTCCGCAACTTTGGGTTGAGCCTGTCTGCTGATGTAAGGAATGCAGTCGAGCGCCAGGGATTGACCGTCTATCAGGCTGTAACTCTTGCGTCATTGGTTGAACGAGAGGCTGTGCATGATGAAGAGAAGCCATTGATCGCTTCCGTATTTCTTAATCGTTTGGGTATCGGCATGAAACTTGACAGCGACCCGACGGTTCAATACGCGCTTGGGTATGATCCTCTTGCGCGAACATGGTGGAAGAATCCATTAAGTTTGGACGATCTACAATTCAATTCTCCATATAATACTTATTTGTATGCCGGCTTTCCACCTACGCCGATTGCAAATCCGAGTTTGAGCGCGTTGCATGCGATTGCCTTCCCTGCGGAAACGACGTATTACTTCTTCCGCGCCAAATGTGATCACTCAGGATTCCATGAATTCGCAGAGACTTTTGAGGAGCATCTTGAGAATGCTTGTCCCTGAGACTGGCACTGCCGAATTTCATCCCAAACCACCAACGCAGGCTTGGGATGAGAATCCCCTTTTGGTAACGGCGACCAGTTTCAATGTCGGGAAAGGCGGTTGGATAATTTCTGATCCATAACAGCTTCCATCTTTTATAGCGTTCTCCTTCGATTGAACCACAAATCGAACCGTAATACTTTGGTAATAATATTTGGCTCTTTCATGTTGTCTAACCCGCAGAACTGATAGCATAGAAAAGGAGAATTTATCATGAACAACAATCTTCAAACCGCAACGTTGGCTGGGGGATGCTTCTGGTGTCTCGAAGCCGTCTTTGATGAGGTCAAGGGCGTGCATGGCGTGGAGTCGGGCTATGCAGGCGGGGCGATGGCGAACCCATCCTACCGCGAAGTCTGTAATGGCAATACGGGACACGCTGAAGTCGTGCAGGTTCACTTCGACCCGAGCGTCGTTTCATACCGTGACCTGTTGAATGTCTTCTTCGCAATCCACGATCCTACTACGCTGAATCGCCAGGGCGCGGACGTTGGCACGCAATACCGCTCCGCCATCTTCTATCACGACGACGAGCAGAAGATGACCGCCGAAGAACTCATCAAGGAGTTGAATGTCCAAAAAATTTGGGACAAGCCCATCGTCACAGAGGTAGTGAAACTGGATAAGTTCTACATGGCAGAGGACTACCATCAGGAGTACTTCATGAGAAACCAATATCAGCCATATTGTCAGGCAGTGGTCGCGCCGAAGGTATCCAAGTTCCGCAAGCATTTCCTTGAGATGTTGAAGAAACAGCCAGTGTAAACCGCACAGACCCTAAAAGTTTCATAAACCTTTAGGGTCTTATGATTCCGAGTCAGCGCAAGAGAGCGCCTTCTACACTTTATGTTTATAGCCACAAACTCAGCATGGCTGATTTTTGAGTTTGCTCTTCCACGAAAACATCGTCATCTCTTACAAGAGTGGCGGGCCAGCCTCCCAGGTCCTGGTCCCAAAGTTTTCCGCGCAGAAAAACATTGATGCCACGCGTTGCCCCGCTGGATCGAATGCGCCCGGCAAGTGAATATTTATTCCATGCCTGCGCCTCGGTAATTTCCTTGATGTCGTTTACATCCACATCCGCCGGGGCTTGCCAGCCATCATAACCGAGCCAGGGTTGATTCCATTTGCGTATTCCATTTACATCGTAGGAAGGCACGGCAAGCAGATCAATCCTTTGTTCTTTCAGCGGAACACATGCTTCCGGATACCACGAGTCCGCGCAGATGAGTACGCCAAGACGACCCGCAGGCGTATCGAAGGAGGATAGATCATTTGCAGAGGCAGGAGCGGTAAACGGTAATTCTTTTGCAGTTGGGAAAGCTTTACAAATGAGGCGCGCATGAGGTTCGCCGTTGGGCTGGTAGATAACGCTCGAGTTGCGGAGCGGCCCGTTGGTGAGGATCAATTGTCTACTTGAGATTTGAGGCGCAGGCAGTACGATTGATCCGGCTATGATCGTTACGTTATGATCCCGCGCCAGTTTTGAGAAGACATTGTGATAAATCCTCGCCATATCCTGAGACTTCATCCGAAAGAATGCCGCCTCTGCCTTTCCTTTTTCTTTTGATTTGAAAAAATACGAGATGAACTTCAATGGATGCCGAAAGACCAGCGCGCGTTCGGCCGCCTCAAGCGTGGCGGATTGGAATATTTTTTCGCTCTCGCCTGCTAGCGCGAGCCAGCTCCCGATATATTCAGGGAACGTGACGATCGTTTTTTCATTCAACCATTTCTCGCGTTGCGCGGCAAGAAGATAACTGTTCAGTTTTTTGGAAAACGATTCTTCTGAAACATAATCCTGCGGGGTCATATAAGGTTCGATGCCAAGCAGGTTTCCGCGCTCCTGATCGTTTCCAAGTTGATGAAGGTTCGGAACGGATAGATCGTCCATATGACGAAAGTATAGCATAAGGAGGGCGCGCATAGATTCTGTTATACTTGCCGTCGCTTATGAACGAAACCATGTCTCCCATCCTTCCAGACCTTCGGCAGGGCAGCACCTTTACCGTGCGCGAAATCCCCATTTACGGCGATACGATTCTCGCGCCCATGGACGGCTACTCGGATTGGCCCTTCCGTTCCATTTGCCGCGTGCTCGGTTCCGCCATGAGTTACACCGAGTTCGTGAAAGTGGAAAAAATCCTCAGCCGCTCGAAGGAACCTGTGAAAAGACTTTACTACGAAGAAGCCGAAAGACCCGTCACATTTCAAATTTACGGCGACGACCCGGACTTGATCCTGAAAGCCGCGTTGCTTGTGCAGGAGTGGAAGCCGGATATTATTGACATAAACATGGGATGCCCCGCCAAGAGCATCGCTGATCGTGGTGCGGGCGTGGGCATGATGCCAAGTCCTTTGAAGATCGCGCACACGTTCAGGAAACTGACATCCACTTTGAAAGTTCCCGTAACAGGGAAGATTCGTTTGGGCTGGGATCGGGAAAAAAACTACAAGTTGATCGCGCGCATTGTGGAAGAGAACGGCGGGTCGCTCATCGCGATTCATGGAAGAACCAAAGAGCAACGTTATAGCGGCAGCGCAGATTGGGACGCGATTGCTGAGGTAAAGTCGCTGGTCAAGATTCCGGTGATCGGAAGCGGCGACGTAAGAACTGTTGCTCATATTCAGCGCATGAAGCAATATACAGGTTGCAACGCGGTTATGATTGGCCGCGCGGCAATCGCCAACCCATGGATCTTCGCGGGCATGGATCGCGAGCAAGTATCACCAGAGTTATTGAAAGAGACCGTCCACGAACATTTGCAAAAGAGTATCCAATTCTACGGCGATGAAGACGGGCAAAGACTCTTCCGCAAATATGCCGTTCAATATTTGTTATTGAAAACGCTCGACCGCGAATCCCGCAAAGAGATCTTGAAGGAAAGACCAGCGGGGGAATTTTTAGAGATGTTGAATCAGGTCTATGCACTGACGGCAACTGCATAAAAAACAGAACATAAATTCTGTTATACTCGACCTCACCCGGAGATGAGAGTATGGCAAAAACACACACACGCTACGTCTGTCAGGAATGTGGGCGCGTCACCGCGTCTTATATGGGCAAATGCCCGCAATGCGGATCGTTCAACAGCATGGTGGAGGAGGTCATCCATGATGAGCCTGTATCAAAGAACACTTCGGTTCGTGGACTGACGGGTAGGTCTGCTCCGCGTTCGATTGGCGATGTCGCCTCTGACGCGGAGGATCGCATCAACCTGCCCATTGGAGAGTTTGCGCGCGTGCTGGGCGGCGGCATTGTCCCTGGCTCGATTGTTTTGGTAGGTGGTGACCCGGGCATCGGCAAGTCCACGTTGATGTTGCAGATGGCGATGGAGATGGCGGGCAAAAAGCGCGTGTTATATGTATCGGGGGAAGAGTCAGAACGGCAGATCAAAATGCGTGCGGTGCGATTGACCACGAATCACGTAGGGACACAGCGAGACGATCAATCGTCAAAAACATCGCAAGGTTCCGCTGTGTCCCTACCCGCAAATCTGTTACTTGTCACGGAAACGAATCTTGAAGTCATCTTCAATCACGTCCGCGAAGTCAAACCTGATTTGCTGATCGTTGACTCCATTCAAACGGTGTATCTCTCCGAAATGGATTCGTCCGCTGGCTCGGTATCGCAGGTGCGCGAATGTTCTTCCCAATTGCGCGAACTGGCAAAGACCAGCGGCATATCCGTCTTTGTCATTGGGCATGTCACAAAAGAAGGGACCATCGCAGGTCCGCGCGTGTTGGAACATATCGTGGACACGGTTTTATATCTTGAGGGAGATCGCTTCCAGGCTTATCGCTTGTTGCGTTCGGTGAAGAATCGTTTCGGCGCGACCTCCGAGGTGGGTGTGTTTGAGATGCGGGAGGGCGGATTGGTTGAAGTCATGAATCCGTCGGAAGCATTTCTTGCCGAGCGCATGATCAACGCGGCAGGCTCCGCCATTGCCGTAACCATGGAAGGTACGCGTCCCATCCTGGTTGAGATTCAGGGACTCACCTCCCCCACTCAATTCGGGAACGCTCGCAGAACCGCGAACGGTGTGGACTTCAATCGTCTGCTGTTGATCTCGGCTGTGCTTACACGTCGTGTGGGGCTAAAACTTTCCGAGCAGGATATTTTCGTCAATGTGGTTGGCGGCTTGCAAATAGACGAACCTGCCGCAGACCTTGCCATCGCCGCCGCAATCGCTTCTTCTTGGAAGGATATTTCCGTGAAAGCAGATGCAGTGTTGATTGGTGAAATTGGTCTCGCTGGTGAATTGCGTATGCCCGGTCAAATGCAGGCGCGTTTGCGGGAAGCGCAGAAACTGGGATTCAAGACCGCGATTGTGCCGAAGGCTTTGCGGAAAGGCGAGCCTTATCCAAGAGATATTGAGATCATTGAAGTACGGTCCATTCAACAGGCGTTGGATGCGGCGTTTGCCAGTTCCAGAGAACTGCCAAAAGGGCGGAAGGTGGCGTGACGCTTCGGCCGCGGTCGCTACGCAAGTTTGAACGAGGGAATTTATTTGCAACCAATCCGATTATTCATCGTATAAACAGGAAGGAGATATACAATGAAAATCAAAATCATTTCAGGAATACTTGCGCTTGCAATCGTTCCACTCGCAAGCATGGCGTGCGGGTTCAGTGTTGACCTGCCGAATCAGGTAAAAGCCGGACCGGATGTGACAGATGAAATAACGGTGGCAGACCCAAAGTCGGATGAGACGCGCTTGTCGCTTGCATTTGGCGCTGGCACGTTGCTATTATCCCCCGGTGCGGAGGGCCTCGTCGAAGGGACCGCGCTCTACAATGTCAAAGAGTTCAAGCCTGAAGTCGTCAAGAATGGCGGGAACATTGAGATTAAGCAGGGCAATTTTGAGGGCATTCCGCCGTTCGACGAAATCAAGAACGATTGGGATCTTCAACTCGGCAAAACGCCCATGGATTTGTCGATTGAGGCGGGCGCATATGAAGCGACTCTGAAACTTGGCGGGCTTGCGCTAAAAAACCTGACCGTGAAGGATGGCGCAGCGCACGTGAACCTTTCGTTCTCAGAGCCGAACCTGGTTGAAATGGATAAATTAATCTACTCAACCGGCGCATCAGACGTGAAGTTGACGGGCCTGGCAAACGCGAATTTCAGCGCGTTTGATTTTGACGGCGGCGCGGGTAGTTATACTCTGGATTTTTCGGGTGAGTTGCAGCGCGATGCTTCGGTCAGAGTTGACAGTGGCTTGAGCGATTTGACTATCATCATCCCTGCCAGCGTCAATGCAACCATTACGATGGATGGCGGACTGACGGACGTCAATGCCGGTAGCGGCTGGTCTCAGAGCGGAAATGTGTATTCGCATG
The DNA here is from genome assembly GCA_964543585.1 of uncultured Anaerolinea sp. Classification (GTDB taxonomy): domain Bacteria; phylum Chloroflexota; class Anaerolineae; order Anaerolineales; family Villigracilaceae; genus Defluviilinea. The sequence goes on from CAZIYY010000044.1 coordinate 19,875, forward strand.
AAGGCGATGGTTCCACGCTTACGATTGTGGTCAACATGGGCGCGGGGAGCGTAACGCTCAAGGAATAATCGTTGTTCGTTTTCCAGACAGATTGCGGCTCTTCAATTCCGACCTTCCCGGCTATAATGACCGGGAAGGTTTTGTTTCTTTGAAACTCCAGGAGGAGTCCATGAAAAAAAATCCAGGATTTCGAAGTTTCGCTCTCTTTGCGTCAATCCTTGCTGTTACCGGCTTGTCTTGCGGAGTCGCTGATATTTCCAACCTGTCCGACATTGAGACGCCCACCCCAACCCTCACTTTCACGCCCAGCCCCACTTTTACACCTAGTCCAACGCCCGCTCCAACGCGGACGCCAACGCCAACACCCCTGCCAAACGGCGTCACGACCGAAAAGCAAGCGGATGGATCAACTCTCTTTATTGATTATGACAATAAATACCAGTTGATATTGCCGGAAGCATGGATAGCTATCCCTTTCAATAAGAAGGACTTTACGAGCGCCGTGCAGGAACTTGCGAAAAATAACCCTAACCTGGCGGATGCCGCAAAGGCTTTTAATAAGCTGGACCCCAATGTTATTCGCCTGGTTGCGCTAAACCAAAATCCAAAACTCTTCGGTAACGGCTCTGCCACGAACTTGAATATTGGAGCGATTGATGACAAAGTGATGTCCGCAATGCCAGTTGCATTTGTAACTGGAGCATTGGAGGAAACTTTCAAACGGGAAGGCGCAAAGGTTTTAACGGAAGGGGTTAATATAATAGACAACGCCCAGAGCGTGGATGTTGAATTCATAGATATAGAGCAAAGCGTGAATGATGCGAAGATCAGGCAAAGGTATATTATTTTCCAGTCGAATAAGAAGGTAATCATAGTCACCATCACGTCACTCAAACAGTTTGGAGAGGATGCCTTTCAGGATACTGACTTGATCGGTGGTTCAATCAAATTACTGAAATAAGAGCGACTAACCCGCCAACGAAAATCTCCTCCCGGCTATAATTGCGGGAGGGATTTTTTATTTCGCAAATCTTTGCTCGTCGGGGGACCTAGAACCTCCGATGAGCGGGAATGAGGAGAACGCATCATGTCTGGACCCAGAACTGTCCGCGCCCCTAGAGGCACTGACCTGACTTGCAAGAACTGGCTTAGCGAAGCCGCGTATCGTATGATCCAAAATAACCTTGATCCCGAGGTCGCGGAAAAGCCCGATGACCTCGTCGTTTACGGCGGACGCGGGAAAGCCGCGCGTGATTGGGAATCATTCGACGCAATTCTAGAGTCGTTGAAGGATCTTGAAGAAGATGAGACTCTTCTCGTACAATCGGGCAAGCCGGTGGTGGTATTCAAGTCACATAAGGACGCGCCAAAAGTGTTGATCGCGAATTCCAATCTCGTGCCGCATTGGGCCACATGGGAACACTTCGATGAGTTAGCCAAAAAGGGACTGATCATGTACGGGCAGATGACCGCAGGTTCATGGATCTACATCGGCACACAGGGAATCTTGCAAGGCACATATGAAACATTTGGCGCGCTCGCCAAACTTAAAGGCTGGGGGTCGCTGAAAGGCAAGTTTGTTCTCACAGCAGGTCTGGGCGGGATGGGCGGCGCGCAGCCTCTGTCCATTACCATGAACGAAGGCGTTGGCTTGATCGTTGAAGTAGACCCCGAACGCGCTGAACGCCGCCGCGCGATTGGGTATGTGGATACTGTCGTTGACACACTCGAAGAAGCAATGACTCTTGTGGAAGAAGCAAAGGAACAACAGATACCGAAATCAATTGGACTGATTGGCAACGCGGCGGATGTGTACGCGGAACTCTATCAGCGCGGGGTCATTCCCGATGTGGTGACAGATCAAACGTCCGCACATGAGGCGTTGTTTTATGTGCCGTCGGGATTATCAGTCACAGCCGCGAATGAATTGCGTACATTCGATCCTGAAAAATACAAGAAGATGGCAATGGATTCAATGTCCAAGCACGTGCTCGCCATGCTCGATTTTCAACGCGCAGGCGCGGAGGTGTTTGATTATGGCAACAACATCCGCCAGCAGGCTTTCAACAACGGTGTGACAGATGCGTTTGAGTTTCCTGGCTTTGTTCCCGCCTATATTCGTCCGTTGTTTTGCGAAGGCAAAGGCCCATTCAGATGGGTTGCCCTTTCGGGTGACAAGGAAGATATTTATACAACAGATAAAGCCATCATGGAATTATTCCCGGACGACGCGCATTTACATCGTTGGTTGAAGATGGCCCGCGAGAATATCCCATTTCAGGGATTGCCTGCTCGCATCTGCTGGCTTGGCTATGGGGAGCGCGCAAAGGCAGGTTTGATGTTCAATGAGTTGGTCGCAAGTGGAAAGGTCAAAGCGCCTATCGTGATCGGACGCGATCATTTGGATTCGGGTTCTGTTGCTTCGCCGAATCGCGAAACCGAGGCTATGAAAGATGGTTCGGATGCAATTTCAGATTGGGCGATCCTCAACGCGCTCATCAACGCAGTGGGCGGCGCGACGTGGGTTTCGTTTCATCATGGCGGCGGCGTGGGCATGGGATATTCCCAGCACGCGGGACAGGTCATCGTTGCGGATGGGACTCCCGAAGCGGCTCGAAGATTGGAAAGAGTCCTGACGACCGACCCAGGTATGGGTGTGGTCAGACATGCCGACGCGGGGTATGAGATTGCAATTGACGCCGCGAAACGTCATGGAATCAAAATGCCAATGTTGAAGTAATCCATGAATAAAGACTCTCTTTACAGTTTGTTAGGATTTTTTGTTTTGTTATTGAGCGCGTTTGCCTGCCGGCCTGTGATCGCCATTGGTTGGGAGGAATTCTTATTCCTGTTAATTGTGATCGCCATCCTGGTCGGGCCGCCCATATATAGGTTCACCCGAAGGATCGAAAACTCCCGAAAACGCAAACCGAAGGATAAATAATTATGAGCAGAAATATATCTGCTCGTCCTTGTTTATATCCCGGTCGACCAAGGGATTGATAAGTCGGATTTTGAAACTATAATTACCGTGATCAGGTCTAAACTTGTTATTCCATGAACCGCCCTTTTGTTTTTATCAACGTCGCAATGACGGCCGATGGCAAAATAGATACCTTCGCGCGCAGAGGCGCTGCGATCTCATCTCAACGCGATAAGGAGCGTGTGGATCAACTGCGAGCAGAGTCAGATGCAATCATGGTCGGCGGCAGGACGCTTCTCGATGAAGACCCGAGGTTAACCGTCAAGTCCGAAGTCTTGCGCGCCGAACGCGTGGCGCGCGGGCTATCGCCGAATCCTGCCAAAGTGGGAATTGTCACGCAGGCACATATCAAACCTCATTCAAAATTCTTACACGAGGGCCCTGCGCGGGTCGTAATATTTACAACGTATCGAACATCTAAGGACAAGCTCGCTTTTCTCCGTTCACAGGGCGCGGATGTGTACACGGATCATCACGATAAAGTTGATTTGAAGAATGCGCTCGCAGCCTTGAAAGAACTCGGCATCCATCGCATAATGGTCGAAGGCGGCAGCACACTTAACTTTGAATTAATGCGGCTTGGGCTGGTGGATGAAATCATGGCTTATGTCGCGCCCATGGTCTTTGGGGGCGAATCCGCCCCGACAATGGCGGCAGGCTCAGGCTTGGAAAGAAGCGCAGCCATCCCGTTGAAATTAACTCATGCGGAGAAATGGGAGGATGGCGGCGTGTTATTAAAATATAAAATTGAGAGGTCAACATGACAACAACAATGCACGAAAAATTCGAGTTCCTGCTCGAAACGGAGGGCGATCATGAATGTGACGGGTTGGGCAGGGATGGAATCTGCGTCCGCATCGTGGCGATGGCTGAACTGCCGACCCGCTTTGGCAATTTCCATATCATTGCATTCGAAAATAATCGCGATGGAAAGGAACACGTTGCGATTACAAAGGGCGACGTGATCGGCGCGTCGAATGTGCCTGTGCGTTTACATTCCGAATGTCTCACGGGCGACGCGATCGGTTCCCTGCGCTGCGATTGCCGTGATCAACTTGAAGCCGCGCTCACGGCGATTGGTCGCATGGAAAGGGGCATGGTTCTCTATCTGCGTCAGGAGGGACGCGGCATTGGCTTGATCAACAAGATCCGCGCCTACAGTTTGCAGGACGAGGGCTTGGATACGGTCGAAGCAAATCACGCACTTGGCTTCCGCGACGACGAACGTGATTATGCGGTCGCCGCGCACATGCTGATGTCGCTCAAGATCGAATCGATCCAGTTGATGACCAACAACCCGAAGAAGATAAATCAACTCACGCAATACGGGATCAAAGTCAACGGTCGCATTCCGCACATCATGCAGCCCAATGAATTCAATCGTTTTTATCTTGAGACGAAGGCAGCGAAGTCGGGTCACCTGATTGATTTTTACGGCAAGGAGCATCTGCCCGAACAGGATGACCGCCCGATTGTGGAAGGCATGAGCGAGGAGCAGATTGGCGCGTTGAGTGCATAACCCTTCGTCCCTGTCCCTTCGGGGCTTTGCTCCCCCTTCGGGGACTTCGCAGGGCAAGGTCATCGTGATCACGGGCGCAACGGGCGCGCTCGGAAGCAACACGGCGCGCGCATTCGCGGCGCTCGGACATTCACTGGCTTTGCTCGGTCACGATCAAAACAAATTGGATTCCCTGGCTCGCGATTTGAACCTGCCCGATGAAAGACTCTTCGCCTCACTTGTTGACCTGGGAAGTGGGGAAGCGGTTCGTTCCGCGGCGGAGGCTGTTTCCGTTAAATTGGGCGGGGTCCACGCTTTGATTCATCTCATCGGCGGCTGGGTCGGCGGCAAGACCATCGCCGAATCCAGTGAAGAAGATTTGAACTCCATGCTCCGTCAACATGTGTGGACGACGTTTAACTTATTCCAAGCCTTTTCCCCAAAACTTGCATCGAACAACTGGGGACGCGTGATCACAATCTCACCTTCCACAGTATCCAACCCGCCCGCCAAAAGGGGCGTCTACAATGCTGTAAAAGCCGCGCAGGAGAATCTGGTGTTGACGCTAGCCGCGGAACTGAAACCATTCGGCGTGACCGCAAACATCATCCAAGTGCGCGCCATAGACGTTGAGAACAAAGGCACAGGCACAACGCCCGATGATATCGTCGCGGCGATGTTGTATCTCTTCTTAGACGAAGCGCGGAAGGTGAACGGCGCGAGGATACCGTTGTATTGAAATGAAGACCTCCGAGTTTTTCAAAAACTCGGAGGTCTGTTGAAGGACGCTGGTATCTTGATTTACGGCTCGCTGATCTTGAACCACTCCACTTCCACAATTACTGGCACCACATTGAGGGAGGAGATATTAAAACCAACTGCTCCTTCACGGAGACCGTATTTGTTATCAGTAACCGGGCTCTGTTTAATCTCCTGGCCATTGATGAACATGGAGATGTTCTTGTCTTTACAGACCATGGCATACTCGTTGACTTCCTTGCCCTGCTTTAAGAATAGCGTTCCGCCATTCGCGAGCGGGTTATATTTGTCTGTAACGGCGTATAAATACCAATCGCCGCCGCTTCCCACGCTCCACTCATACCAGCCATCTGCGCTGCTTCGGCAGGTGAGGCTGACATTATTCGTGTTTACCCCGCGGTTGTCAGCCCGCAAGTCAAGGCGCACGTTATCGTACGTGAAGCCAGTGAAATCGTAATAGAAGTAAAGATCTTTTTCCGGCAGTTCAATCCGGAACCGGCTGTTATCAAAACTGGTCTTAACGGAATCCTTGTGAGCATCGGCTCCGGGCCCAAGGATATTTGTGGCCCAGTCAGATCCCGGGTCCTGATCAAATTCCTCTGTGAAGAATTTGGAAGCTGAGGGTTGGGGAGGCGCTGGTTCCGTGGGTGCGTCGGCGGTGGGTTCGGGTTCGTTTGGGACAGTGGTAGGTTCAGGGGCTTGAGTCGGTTCCTGCTGAGTAGGCTCGGGCGGCGGGTTATTGCCACCCGGGTTGGCGCCAAAAGAGCAAGCCAGCCCGACGATGAGCAGCAAACTGACGAAAAAAAACAGGGGTCGCAATGGATTCATGACATCCTCCTTATAGGTGTATGCCGATAGTATACGCATGTGGACATAAAAATACAAGAATCAAATTGCCCTTTCAACCGACATCAAGTTTTGTGGTACATTCACCCGCATTATGCCCATCCCCGCCATCCTGCTTCTGCTCACCGGCGCGGTTCTTCACGCCGCGTGGAACCTGATTCTCAAACAATCGAAGGATAAATATATCGCGACCTGGTGGATGCTCGTCACCGGCGGGATGATCGCGCTCATTGCATTGCTCTTTACAGGTTTGCCCCCGCGTGAAATGTGGAAATTCGCCATCTTCAGCGTGTTGACCGAAGCCATATATTTCATCACCCTCTCTTACGCGTATCACGACAACGAATTTTCCCTTGTCTATCCGGTAGCGCGCGGGAGCGCGCCCGCGTTCCTGGCATTGTGGTCCTTCGTGTTTTTGCGTGAACGGCCAACCAGCGGCGGAATGATCGGACTGGGCATGATCATCGGGGGACTATTCATTATCGGCTTGAGCGCCCTGTTACAGAGCCGCGTTAGCCGCCTGCATTTCAAGGGAATCGCGATCGCGTTATTTATCGCCTTGATGATATCAATTTACACCACCATAGATGGCGCGGCTGTAAAACATGGCTCGGCGTATGCCCTGCCTTACGTCATGCTCATGTTTACGCTGGTCCCCTTTCCCATTGCGCCGTTCATCCTGCGTGAATATGGCTGGACGCGTCTCAAGGAGGAATGGAACGGAGAGAGGTTGCTCTTGTCGGTTACTGGTTTGCTCGGCGTGCTCGCATATCTGCTGGCTGTGTTTGCGTATTCCCTTGCGCCGCTCAGTTATTCGGGCGCGGTGAGGGAAGTCAGCGTGGTATTCGGCGCGTTCGCAGGCTGGTGGTTCTTAAAGGAAAAGATGGGGGGAATACGAATGCTTGGCGCGCTCGTGATCTTCGCGGGGATTTTTGTGATCGCCTGGTTTGGATGAAGCGAGGACACTCGACGGATCGCGTTCAGCCTCACGCTGTATCAACTCCCACAACGCCTCGACATGCCGGCGTTCTGTCAAAAGCGCGCCAATCGAGACTCGCACCATCCAGCGTCCTTCAAGAATCGCGGGCGTAAGATACGCGCCGCCAGACCTATTCACGCGCTCTGCCCATCTCTGTGTATGTTCATCCAATGCTTCGCGTTCAAGGTTTGGAGGTTCATGCCGCACACATATCGTTTGCAAAGGCACAGGGGCAAGCACGCGCCAGTTTGGCGCTGCGCGCACTTGTTCAGCGAACCATTGCGCGTTGACAAGATCGCGTCTTAGGCGGGCTTGCAATCCATCCACTCCCTGTTCACGGATGAGACACCATAACTTCAGCGCGCGAAAGCGCCTCCCAAGAGGAATACCCCAGTCGCGCAGATTCTTCACGCGGCCATCCACCGCGCTTTGCAGAAAACTCGGATTGGTGCTCATCACACGCACGAGATGCTCCGGGTCACGCACGTAGTAAAGCGAGCAATCAAATGCCGCGCCCAGCCATTTATGTGGGTTGGACACGAGCGAGTCAGCAGACTCGATTCCGTCCCACATCCAGCGGCACTCAGGCAGGATCATCGCCGAACCTGCCATCGCCGCGTCCACATGCAGCCATAATTTATGTTGACGTGTTACCTTTGCAATCGCTTCGATTGGATCGAGCGCGGTTGTCGCCGTCGTGCCAGTCGTGGCAACAACGGCACAGGGAATGAATCCGCGCTCGATATCCGCCTGGATCGCGTCGGCGAGTGCGTCAGGTCGCATCGCATAATTTTCGTCGGTGGCGATGAGGCGGAGATTATCGCGCCCAAACCCGGCAAGCAACGCGGCTTTTTCCACTGAACTGTGGCTGTGACCTGAAACGTAAACAATCAGCGGCTGCGTCTCACCCTGCAATCCACCGCGTACCAAAGAATAATTGGAGGCGCGTTCGCGCGCGCATAACAACGCGACCAACGTGTTGGTTGATGCAGTATCCTGAATCACCCCGCTCCATGAATCGGAGAGACCGACCATCTGGCGCATCCAATCCGTGACCGTTTCCTCCAGTTCGGTCAATGCGGGGCTGGATTGCCACGAGAGCCCCAGCACGCCCAATCCTGTGCTGAGATAGTCCCCCAATACTGAAGACAACTCCCCATTGCTCGGAAAGTAGCCAAAGAAATTCGGGTGCTGCCAATGAGACAAGCCCGGTAGGATGATCGCTTCGAGATCCCTGAAGATGCCTTCAAACGGCTCGGGCCGTATGGGTGGTGTCACGGGAAGTGATGCGCGTACCGCGCCCGGTTCCAATTTTGACCTGACCGGGAAGTCGGCGACCCGCGCGCGATAATCCGCGATCCAATCAATCAATTGATGTCCAGCGCGTCGAAATTCTTCAGGGTTCATATTGGATCCTCTTTCTGTTTTGACGCATACAAACAATTTAAACACAAAGAGCACAACGGTCACGAAGGAAAACCCTTAAGGCTCAAAACCTTTTCCCTTTGTGTACTTTGTGTCCTTCGTGGTTAAAAAAGAGTCTTTTGGAACTTTATCATTCCTGGATTCAAGTATGAAGTGCAACCGACTGATTGAAGAATACTTCAAAAGGC
>CAZIYY010000045.1:0-28265 GCA_964543585.1 uncultured Anaerolinea sp.
AGCAATAACGCGCCAATCATGACGATTGATTGACCAATGGTTATTAATCGAAGTTTAAGCATGTGTACTCCTTTCAACTGAGAGGCGTTATTTTACTTGGATTTCCTCCAATGCTTAACGGACGGATACCCTACAATGTTCCTATTCTTAGCGTGCTATAATCGAACTGCCTATGATTTACCTGGATTATTCCGCTACGACCCCAGTGGATTCCCGCGTTTTGGACGCGATGACTCCCTACTTTTCCGCTTCCTTTGGCAACCCTTCGTCTGTTCACCGTTATGGACAGGTCGCCGAATCTGCAATCGATTCCGCGCGCGAGACGGTCGCATCTATCTTGAATTGCAGACCTAATGAGATCATCTTCACATCCTGCGGTTCCGAATCGGATAACCTCGCAATTCGCGGCGCGGCGTATGCAATGAGAGAAAAGACCGGCGCAAAATGGATCCTTGCCTCGCGCGCCGAACACCCCGCCGTGACCAATACATTGAAGCATCTCGAAAAATACGAAGGCTTTCTGATCGAATGGCTGGATGTGGACGAACATGGCATGATCACACCGGAGATCGTTTCAAAAGCAATTTGCAACAATACCGCGATTGTCTCTGTGATGTATGCCAACAACGAGATCGGCACAATCAACCCGATCAAGGAGATTGCAGACATTTGCCGCGCGAATCATATTTTGTTTCACACGGATGCCGTGCAAGCCGCTGCGTATTTGCCTGTGGATGTTCAAGCGCTTGGCTTGGATATGATGTCGCTTGGCTCACACAAGTTTTATGGACCCAAAGGCGTTGGCGCGTTATACGTCCGCAAAGGCACACCGCTTGTCTCGCATCTCACAGGCGGGGGACAGGAGTTCAGTCTGCGCGCGGGAACCCAAAACGTGCCTTACATCGTCGGCTTTGCAGAGGCGCTGCGATTAACGAACGAAGAACGAGAACAGCGCACTGCGCACGTCAAGCCCTTACGCGATAAGGTCATCGGAACTGTACTTGAAATAATCCCAGATTCCAAATTAACCGGTCACATGGAGTCGCGTTTGCCGCAACACGCAAGTTTTGTCTTCAGAGATATGGATGGCAATCTATTGCTCACCTTGCTAGACGCGGCAGGTTTCGCATGTTCATCTGGCTCTGCGTGCAAAACAGGCAACCCCGAACCCAGCGAAGTCATGAACGCGCTTCGCTTGTCTCGTGATTGGGGATTGGGTTCATTGCGGGTGACGTTGGGAAAAGATACTTTGCCTGAGCATGTGGAATCGTTTTTGAACGCGTTGCCTGGGCTGGTTGAGAAGGCTCGCAAGTTGAAATAAATCCGCCCCTACCTGTTTACTTGCTTACCCGTTTCCGTGTTTACCTATGTGCTTGTATACGTTTCTAACATGACCAAAGTCGTCGTTGCCATGTCGGGAGGAGTGGACTCCTCTGTAGCCGCCGTCTTGCTCAAAGAGCAGGGCTATGATGTCATTGGCATGATGCTCCGTTTGTGGAGCGAGCCTGGAAAAGAAGACTCCAACCGCTGTTGCACCCCGGACTCGATGGCGCAAGCGCGACGCGTCGCCGCCAAACTTGATATTCCCTTTTATGTGATTGATGCAAAGGATGTTTTTCGGGAAACAGTCGTTGAATATTTCCTGAGTGGATATGCGCGCGGCGAGACGCCAAACCCGTGCCTGGTTTGCAACCAGAAAATCCGCTGGACGTTCCTGCTCGATCACGCGCTGGCATTGGGCGCGGATTTCATGGCAACCGGTCATTACGTCAGAATCAAGAAGAGTGGAAGCGGAAAGAGTGAGTTGCTGAGAGCGGTTGACCGAAGCAAAGACCAATCTTATGTGTTGCATGTTTTGAATCAGCAGAAACTGAAGCGCGCTTTATTTCCCGTGGGCGATTACCCCAAGCCGGAGATTCGCGCGATTGCTGAGAAGCACGGCTTGTCAACCGCCTCACGAAAAGATTCACAAGACCTGTGCTTTCTGGCGGGGGACGACTATCGCAACTTCCTGCAACGCAACGCTGCGGAAATGCTAAAGCCTGGAGAAATTGTTACGCGCGCAGGCAAGGTTGTTGGCGAACACAACGGACTCGCGAATTACACAATTGGTCAGCGCAAGGGACTTGGCATCGCATCGCCTGTTCCGCTTTATGTCCTCACGAAACACGCGACAAGCAACACACTCGTCGTCGGTGAGGCGGACGAACTTGGCTCACGCCAGTTGACCGCACGCGATGTCAACTGGCTGTCGGGTGAGATTCCGATTGAGCCATTCCGCGCGGAAGTGAAGATACGTTACACGGCGAAAGAGGCTGAGGCGTTGATCACGCCAATTGAGGAGAATCAAGCCAAAGTCCAATTTGATGCGCCGCAGAGAGACATCACAGCAGGGCAGGCGGCAGTCTTCTATCAAGGTGATCTCATGATTGGCGGCGGGATTATCCTTTAGGTTTTGCGCGTAGCCACGCTACAATAATATTATTATCTCTGCTTCATTTTTCATTCGCGGAGATTGATGTGGACTTGCCCTGCCGAAGGTGTCGAAGGATTAGTGGACTAATGTTTCTGTGTAAGATAGTAATCTTACGATTATCCAAAATCACAAAGGAGTTTTGGTATGACGCACCGCGTTGAATCACTAATGTCGGCTCGTTTGTTTGCCGTCCCTCAACATGCCGATAAGCGGATTTTCTTTTTGAGCAATCTGTCGGGGCATTTGAGTTTATATTCGATGATGTTTGGCGGCAGTGTGCCTGAACCATTGCTTCCGCCGAATATCGCTTTGCAAAACTCGCACTTGATTGGCGGCTTATCGTTCTATGTTTTCTCCAAACTCAAGAAAGTCTTGGTGATGATTGACAAGGACGGCGATGAAAATTATCAGCCCATGTTGATTCCAATGGACGGCGGATTCCCTGAACCTTCGTTCAAAAATTTCTTTGCCGAATATCGCGTGCATCTCGGCGAATGTGACAGCGAGAAGAATGTTGTTTATCTCTTTGCCGAGCGGCGCAACAAGCCGTTGATTGAAACTTATCGCGGCGATTTGAAGACAGGCAAACTTACCGAGATCGCGGAAAGTGAATTTGGTTTGGGTGTCGCCGCGCACAGTATGGACCACAGAAAATTATTGCTCGGCACGGGATATACGGTTGGCGATGGCGTTTTGTATTTTTGGAATAACGGCAATCGTAATGTGCTGTATGGCAAGCCTTTGGAGGATCGCGCAGAGGGGGAAAATGTTTTGCTGAACGGCCTTGGTTCGTCTGTATTTTCGCCGAGTGAAAAAGGGGTGATAGTCACTTCGTCGGTGTTCGACGATACGTACAGCCTCGGATATATTGATATCGCAAAGCCAGGCGAACTCGAAAGTGTGAAACTTAAAGGCGCGTGGCACAAGGGCGTAGGTGAGATGGTTGATCTTGCGCATCTCAAAAAAGATCGTTATCTCATCACCTTCAACATTGATGGCTGTTCATGGGTTTATGAAGGCCTCTTCGATGAAAAGAAACGTCTCATGACTCTCAAACATACTTTGACGGGAGCCAAGCCTTTTGATAATGGAATGCTCGAGCGCGTTCACCACGACAGCAAGCAGGACGTTTTCACGTTCTCTTTCTCAACCGCAACGTCGCCGACTCAAATCTACACAGTGAGCGGCAGAAAGCGGAACAAAGTGATGCGGCATACCAATGAGAAGATTCTTGGGATTCCGAATGGACATCTTTCAAAGGGGGAAGACGCTTCGTTTCTTTCTCACGATGGTCTGCGCGTCTCCGCTCGGCTTTATCTCCCCTCGAGCGGACTTGGCTTTACAGGCGCGCGCCCGGTCGTTTACTACATCCACGGCGGTCCCCAGGGACAGGAACGCCCGGACTTCGCCTGGTTCTCCATGCCCTTGATCCAATATCTGACATTGCGCGGTTTTGCAGTCTTTGCGCCGAATGTGCGCGGCTCAACAGGTTATGGACTCTCCTACACCAAACACGTTGACCGCGATTGGGGCGGGCAGGATCGACTCGACCACGTCCACGCGATGATGGAGGTTTTGCCGAAAGATAAACGATTGGATGTAAAGCGCGCCGCGGTTGTAGGTCGCTCTTACGGTGGATACATGACTTTAATGCAGGCGGGTCTTCATCCCGACTTGTGGCAGGCAAGTTGCGATATGTTCGGCCCGTATGACCTGCTCACTTTCTCCGAACGCATTCCCGCCACATGGAAACCCTACTTCAAGATCGCATTGGGTGACCCTGAGAAAGCGGATGAACGCGCCTTCCTCGTTGAGCGCTCGCCAAAGACGCACTTACATAACATGTCCGCGCCGATGCTTGTTATTCAAGGCCGGAACGACCCGCGCGTCGTCGCCGCAGAGTCCGAAGATTTGGTCAAGGAATTAAAGTCAAAAGGCAAAGATATCGAATTGCTGGTCTTTGAAGACGAAGGACACGACGTGCTCAAATTCCATAACCGCGTCGCCTGCTACGATGCCATCACCGATTTTTTTGCCAAGCATTTGAATCCGTAGGCGCGTGCACAAGGAAACAGGTATACAAGTAGATAAGGAAATAAGTAGACATGAAAAAAAATTCCTTGAATTCTCCAAGAATTCTCTAGCATCAATCTCCAGTCTCCAATCTCCAACACTTGCACCATACGCAAGTGCAGGTGTCTCTAATTTCTCCTGTCCCCATTCCATGACCCTCCCATCCCTGCTCTTCGCTCTCGTCATCGCTTTGCTTTACGGCGCGTTGTATCACCTGATTCGCGGAGGAGGATTCTGGCGATTGCTTTTATATCTTGGCTTGAGCGTCGTTGGTTTTGCCATAGGTCATTTCATCGGCATCTGGCGAGGGTGGATTTATATCCCGCTTGGCTCGCTCAATTTGGGGCTGTCTTCCATTGGAAGCCTTTCCATTCTGGTCATTGGCGATTGGCTCAGTCGCATCGAAGTGGAGCAGGAAAGCAAGGTATAATCTGCGCCTATTCTAAAACCTGAGAGTGGATTATGGAACAACTAAAATTTCTGTTTGATTTGTTTTTACACCTTGACGAGTATATGGCGAATATCATCAAGCAGTATGGCACATGGACATACGCTATGCTCTTTTTTGTCATCTTTATGGAAACAGGTTTTGTTGTCACCCCGTTCCTGCCGGGCGATTCCCTCCTATTCGCGGCGGGCACATTTGCGGCGCTCGGCTCGATGAACATTTATCTTCTGCTCGGATTATTGATGTTCGCGGCGATCCTTGGCGACACCGTGAACTATTCGATCGGTAATTATTTGGGTGAACGTGCATATAACATAAGATGGCTCAAGAAGGAGTATTTCGACAAAACCCACGCCTTCTTCGAAAAGCATGGTGGCAAGACAATCTTCCTGGCGCGTTTTGTCCCCATTGTCCGAACGTTTGCGCCTTTTGTTGCCGGAATAGGAAAAATGTCCTACAGATATTTCATCACTTATAATTTAGTTGGCGGTGTCGTATGGGTATTGCTCTTCACACTTGCCGGTTTCTTCTTCGGTAACATTCCTTTTGTTAAGAAGAATTTTGAGTTCGTGATTATCGCCATCATTTTGGTCTCAGTCGTGCCAATGATCATCGAATGGTGGAAGGCGCGGCGCGAGGCAAAAGCTGTAACACTCAATGCTTAATTGCAGGTCACGCTAAAAGCGTGACCCAATTTTTTAATATGAAGTGGTTAACCGTTTTCTTCACCCTCTTTATTATTCTCATCATTGTTTTGGCGGATATGGGGAAACTTGGACTTCTCAGGTTTGTCAATCAAATTCCGTTCGGCGATAAAGCAGGACATTTTATGCTGTATGGGATTTTGACCCTCTTGATTGACCTGACCCTCTTCCGCTCGCTTCCATTACAAAGCCCCAACCTGCTCGCCGTTAAATATGGTCTGATCCTCGCCCTGTTAATTGGTCTTGAAGAATACTCACAGCAATTCTTTGCCAGCCGCACTTTTAGTTTGAGGGATTTGACCGCCAGTTATCTCGGCGTGATCTTCTTCTCGTGGCCGGCGTTGAGGGTGGGTCGCACTTCATAGTCGGACATTCTTCCCTACATCGCATCAGGCAATCATGGGATGTGTTCCATTACGGTGGGCGCGACGCACTCGCGTCTGCTATTTCGGCGTCAACAACAAATGCCCTTCGGCTTGTGAAATCACTGCCTTCTGATCCCACAGCATCGAATAATATTCAATGTTCGCCCACATCTCAGCCATATCAATATAGTGCGGATGATACGCATGACCCGACTGCCCCGTTGTGTGGACAGTGACTGAATTGTTCAGGTCTCCCAAATCCACGATCATGCGCATGGAGGGGAGCCAGTTAGTCTCGTAGCCGTCTCGCACAGACCAGCCTGTTGCATTGACAATTGATCTACCCCCACCTGTTGAAAAGGGACCGCGATTGAATAAGTCTTCAATCAGGCTGATGCCTGATTCGCCCAATGTACCGTTTCGAAACGTGGAGACGTGGATCGCGCCCCAATTCCATTTAGCGGGATCTTTGCCAAGCATATCTTCGAGTTCACTGACTCCCTGCTCGAAGGATTTTTTCATGATGTCATCACGCGCCTCGGTAATATCCCTGGTGGATTTATCATCCCACCATGCGCTGTTGGCGTCAATGTGGCGCATTATCTCGTTCCAGCGCGAACCGCCATCGGGAAAGTAGCGTTCTTCGGGCATATCGTCATTGAAGGTGTTTTGCAGGAGGTGACGCCAGAAGGCATTGAATACTGCGGCGGCAGGTGAATCCGCGCGGTCTTGAAAGTCCCAATCCTTGAGCAGGTCTTGGGCGATTGAGCGATTGCCAGTAAGTCCGTTCATTTCCAAAAGCATTGGAACGAAGAGCGGTCCGTTTGAATCGAATGAATCGCCCTGCATTTTTTGAATGTAGGCTGTATCAATTTTGCCAGGGGCTTTTGTGATCATTTCGACGATCCGATTCGCGCGAAAGCCATAATCCCAGTCCTGCGTGATTAGGTGTGGATAGTCGGGGGGAGGGATTTGATTATTTGCTGTGGCAATGTAGCCTTCTGCCGGATTGAAGGTATAAGGTTGTTCTTCAAATGGAATGTATCCTGTCCATTCATATTCATCTGTCCAACCGGGAACGGGGATAGTGCCATCGCCGTTTGCCCGGATGGGAATGTCACCTGGCATTTGATAACCGATGTTCCCTTCCACATCGGCATACAATAGGTTTTGAGCGGGCACGTGGAAACCACGCGCGGCTTCGCGGAACTCTTCCCAGTTTTTGGCCGTGTTGAATCCCCAGATGGCTCGGAAGGGAGTTGATGGTGTGAGGGCGGTCCATTGGAGGGCAATTACGTATTGCTCAGGCAATTCGACGCCAGCCCTGTCCTTGAATGGTATGAACTCTTTATCGGCTGGATCGCCAATGTTTTTCAACGGACCATAATCTTCAGAAATGACTGGGCCATGTCTCGTCAGGCGCACTGTGAGCTCCATGGGATCGCCGCCAGCGATATTGATGATTTCTTTGCGTGTTTCAAAATCAACCCATTTGCCATTGACCTCATATTGGTTTGGGTTATCGGGATTTACTTTTTCGATATACAAGTCCATTACATCCGGATTGACGTTTGTAAAGCCCCATGCAATATTTTCATTATGGCCGATGATCACACCCGGCACGCCGGCAAATGAGAAGCCTGCCACGTTGAACGGGCATTGATCGGAAACAGGCTTACATTCCAAATGAACCTGATACCAAATGGAAGGCATTTGAATACTGAGATGCGGATCGTTTGCCAGCAATGGCATGCCAGTTGAAGTGCGCGAACCGGCAACTGCCCAGGAGTTGGATCCAATCCCATCGCCAATGGGACCCAGTGCGGGGTCCAGAAGAGAGGCATTATGCTCCAGCGCGGCGCGCGTTTCATCGGGGAGGTCAAGTGCTGACGGTTGAATCGGCGCGTTGGCTGAAATCCCACCCCCAATTTTGTTGACGATGAAAGGATGATCCTGGGGATACGGCGGAAATAATGCGGCTACCTGCTCAGGTGTCAGTGTTTTAAGCAGAACCGCGCGCTCGATCTCTTCATTGATATTGCCCTTCAAATCCCATGCCATTGCCTTGCCCCATGTGAGGCTGTTGATGGGAGTCCATGGATCGATTTTGTAATTTGAGTTGAGTAAACCGAGAATGGCGTATTCCAGACTCAATGCATTGGCTTCGTGATCTTGTAGATAAGCATTCACGCCCGCCGTGTAGGAGGTAAGATTGTTTTTCAGTTTCGGAGGTAATTGCTCCCATTCCTGTTCGGCGGTGACGCGCCAGCCCAACGTGCGGAGGAAGGCATCGGTCTCAACTTCTGATGAAAACATTTCAGCGATTGTTCCTGACCCCACATGTCGCCAAAAATCCATCTGCCAGAAACGATCCTGCGCGTGGACGAATCCCTGCGCGAAGAACAGATCATGTGCTGTAGTCGCGTAAATGTGCGGGATGCCCATGTTGTCGCGGTAGATATCCACAGTTGCATCGAGTCCCTCAAGTTTGATTTCCCCGTCAACTTGTGGGAAGGATTTCGACGCGATGGTGTTGGGGAGATAACTCTTGAAATAGAATCCTCCCCCGCCTCCCAGTAATACAACAATGGCGAGCAAACCAATGCCCGCGCGCTTCAAGATGATTTTTGTTTTTGACATGGATTTCTCCGATAGATTTTTATCTCGTGCGTAAGCGCCGGAGAGTAGACGTTACACCTGCTCTGGTCTCTTCGAGACGGTGCCAGGGGAGAACGTCCGCTACGCGACAAAATAAAATCCTAGTGTGTAGAAAGGCGCTGTCTAGCTCCGTTGGTAAAGATACACAAAAGGCTTATTTGACATTCCCAAGCAAACGCGGGAACCAGTACCACAATAAATCCGATGCGGGCTTTCCGTGAATGGACGCGGATTTATCCAGCAGCGCGACCGGTGGATAGTAACCTCTGCTCACAAATCCGCTGACCCAGGAACAGGCGTTGATGGCATTGAACATGGCATCGTAGATATCCACCTGTTGCTGCAAATCCAGGTTGACGGTGGCGATGTCCTCATTGGGGCGGTTGAGCGCGGTCCAATCGAGACAGCCTCCGTTCCCGCTTGGCAGGCATCCCGTCGCGGAATTTGTCGCAGAAGGATATGACAACGCGATGATAAATGGTTTGTTCACCTGCACCTGCACGGGCGCGACGTTGTTGTCGAGCAATCTGCCTGCTTCAACCAGCATGTCCGCTTTATTGGGATTCGCCTGGTCGCTTAGTTTCGCGAACCATAGCAAATAAACGCCGTCGGTATCTCTTAGGATATTGATCGGCGGTTGAATAACGCCTGTATCGTACGGAAGCGCAAAAAGCAGGTTGCCGCGGAAATGCTGGCGGAGTTCGGCGATCAGATTCTTCCAGCGCGTTTCCGCGTCGGCCGGGACTCCGCTTGGGTTTCCGTCGGCAAGTTTCCCTGAGGGAAGAGCAGGGCTGATCCAGTCGCCTCCGATGATTAAAGCCTGCGCGCCCGATAGACTCGCCATGTCCGCATAATGGACCGTAAAGGCGCGGTAGTGATCGAACCAGGTGTTCCACCAACCCGCGTCGCGCGGCGCAGTCCTCCAGAAATCATTTGCGTTCGTCCCGCTCGTCTCTTCAGAAGATGGGAATGAAACGAGCGGGATCGTATCAAAGCGGGGCTGAGGGAATAGGGCAACGTTCAGGTTTATTGCGCGCGCTTTTGTCACGGATGTAATCGTATCAGACCAGAACGCGTCCTTGCCGGGCTGTTCTGAAAAGATCAATGGGTTGATGCGCGCGTACATCCAGGAGGGAGTGAAGATGACCCAATTGGCGCCGATCCCCTGAATGTTTTGCAGGGCGGGCGGCGTAAATGTCAGCGCGTCTGGGTCATAGTAGGATTGGAATTCAACGCCCGCCATGAAGCCTGTGCCACGTGACGGGATGTTCGTGGCGACCAGCGTCGCGCTTCCCGTTTTTTGATTCCACGCCCATTGGTTGATGTTTTCAACAATATCCTGCGGGGCGATGCTCGGAGATACTGTGCGCCCGCGCGAGGTTTCGCCGGCGGTTTGCGCGTCGTCTGCCGAACTGCATTGCGCGTTGCGGCAATAACGATAACCGAATGAGCCAATGATGTTGAGGGGCCCGTAAAGTTTATAAGACCAGCGGTTGGCGCCAGTATTCCACATGGGGATGGGCGGAGTCCAGCCGTAAGGGTTGAACTGAATGTAAACGCTGTCGCCGATTGGCGTATCTTGCGGCACAGTCACCTCGAACAAGATCGGGGAGCTGGGTCCAGCCTGCCAGGATTGAACGGTATCATCGATCGTCATGTTTTGTTGTGGAACGATGATATGCCGCGTCAAGTATTGACCAGTGGATGTGAACTCTGAATTCCAAAACCCGTCGCCGAGTGTGTATTTATATTCAACATCCGCGCCCGAAGGCAGGAACAATGAAACGGAATAACGCCCGTCGGGCAAAGGCGAGAGCACAGGCATCCGATCTGCCACCGTGCTCAAGCCGCCGCGCAAATCTGAAAATGAATTGCCGAGTTGGAGCAGGTTACCTGCCAGCCTGAGCGGGACTCCTGTTTGTGTTCCCTGCGGCACGGCAACTGTGAAGATCACGTTCACCAGTTGCGCGGGCTTCATGCGCACCTCGACCGGCGTGCCCTGGTTTTCGGCAACGTTCGCGCCCTGTTGAAAAGTCTGGTACATGCCGTCCAGCGCGTACGCCACTAGGTTGTGAGATCCGCCGCGTAAGCCGACCAACTCGAAGCGTCCCGCGGAATCCGTTTGCGTCTGAATGCCGCCCGCGCTCACCATGATGTCCGGGATCGGCACGCCGCTATCGGCGTTCAAAACTATGCCGAATATATTTCCCGATAAAGTGTTGGCGGGTTTATCCGACCAACTGCCCACGGTATCCACGATCTGGGTCGGCCCGTTCACCTGCACCATTCGGTAGCGGATGATTCCGTCGGTATTCGTATCTTCCACCACACGCGCCGCGCCGCGCCTCAGGTAGCGATATTTGATCACGGCTTTATCAGGGATGGCGAGCGTGGTTGTATACGTGATCGTGTCAACGGGAGTCATTTGATAATCGACCGCGTTGAGCGCGAGTCCGGTCACTTCATCCACGACGCTGAGGGCAAGGATTTCATTGGCGGGCAATGGTTCAGGCAGGCGGACGGTGAACGCCATTTGCGCGCGCGGCGGCGGGGTGGATGTTGGGCCTGTCGGGACGGTTGTGCCGCTCTCTGGTGTAGTGGGCCACTCAAAAAGAGAAATGGCGCATGCCTGACTGGTCAATGCAAGGATAATGATGAATAATAGGAATTGACGCGCTAAAACCGGGCGTGATTTCATTCTCTCTCCTGATCAATTCAAACTTGGACTTCTGCCTGATCCTGTTCGCTAGAATCATCCATCTCCGACGCGGCTTTTCTGCGCCGTCCGGCGTAGGCGACGTAACTCAAGCCGATGCTAATAAAATATAACAAAATCATGGGGAGCATGACCAGCCCCATGTTAACGGGGTCCACCGTGGGCGTGATTGCCGCGGCAAATATAGCAATAATAACGATTGCGATTCGCCATTGCTCGGTGAGGATGCTGGGTTTTACAAATCCAATCGAAGTCAGAAAATAGATCACAAGCGGAAACTCAAATGAGACTCCCATCCAAAACATCAAGCCGGTGACAAAGGCAAAGTAGGAATTCGGGCGCCATTGGTTGGTAAACCCCATATATTTGCTGATCTGATCCATGGCGGGAATGGCGGTGGGCAGTAAATAATAATAACAAAACCAGAGACCGCCCACGAAGAAGAGCGCGGTGAGCGGGATGCCGATCAGGCTGTATTTTTTTTCACGTGAAGTCAGGCCGGGCGCGGCAAAAAACCAGAACTCAAAAGCAATGTATGGCACTGCGATGGTGATGCCTCCAAGCAGGGCGATGCGCATGAAGACACCGATGGTCTCGGTCACTTCGATGGCTGTGAGTGGAACGAGGTTATGGCTCGGCGCGATTAGAAAAATGGAGATTTGCCTGGTGTAGAGCGCAGCAACAGACACGCCGACGATCAATGCCATGACGGAACGCAGGAGGTGCGAGCGCAGATTTTCAATGTGATCCACGAGACTTTGCCGCGCCTGCGCTTCGGTTGCAAGGCTCGAGAATGCATCCATGATCGGTCGGTCCTCAGGCTCCATGTCCAGGAATTGATAACTCCTGTAAATGGCACGAAACGGAAAAGCGATAATTTTGAAGACCAACACAAATGGGAATATGATTACCCGCCAGAGACCTTTGAGAAACTTAGTCATTTTGTTCTGTGTTTGTGCTCACGGAGCCGTCCTCGGCGCTGGATTCGCCGCCGGGGACGGCGGCTGGAGCAATAGGTTTGGCGGCGGGCGGCAGAATGGTGTTTTCCACCTCAGCTGACAGAGTCAGGCTCGAGCTCGCGTTGAGCGGGGGGTCGAGTTCTTCCCGACCCGTAGATGAAGCGGTCGAGGTGGATGAAGCAACAGAACGATTGGGGCGAATGTCCAATCCTTTGCGCAGGGCTTGCTCCGTTTCCTGTAAATCCAGGTTGGCTTCCTTCATCAACTGGGTCGGCAGTTTGCGAATCTCGCGGGATGTTTGTTGAAGCGCCTTCCAGCCATCTGAATTAACGAGTTGGTTCAGCCAGCGGCCGACTGTCTTGCCCGCCTTCTGCATATCCTTAGGACCAAGCACGATAATGGCGATGAGGATAATAAAAATCAATTCTGGCGCGCCGATGCCGAGGATTTCCATATTTTTTATGCCATGCCTTTTGGAATCGCCTGTTGGATCTCGTGCTGGTGATCTGCCAGCGCGCCCAGCACGCCATTCACGAAACGCGGCGCGGAATCCGACCCGAATAATTTGGCGAGTTCCACCGCCTCATTGATGGCAACCTTGATTGGGGTTTCATGAAAGACCGCGAACTCCCACAGCGCGATACGCAGGATGTTGCGGTCAATCGCAGCGATCTGATCGAGCGGCCATTCGGGCGCGAACTTGGCGATGAGATGATCGAGATTGTTTGTGAGCGGGAGAACGCCAAAGATAATTTGACGCGCGAATTCGGACAGTTCGTTTGAGAGCGGCGATTCCTCCAGCCGTAACGCGAACACTTCGGCGGGCGGGTGGTTTGCCATATCTACTTCGTAAAGTACCTGCAGGGCGAGGGAGCGCGCCCTGGTGCGGGGTTTCATGCAGGCGCTACCTCTACATCCTCATAATCCATATCTTCAATATGGATCTCGACTTCGCCGACATCCATGCCCACCATTTCCTGTAGTGCGCGCGTCACCTGTCCCTGCACGTTGCGGCTTACTTCGCGGATGTTGACATCCTTTTTGAGGATGAGATAGAGATTCGCGACAATGACGTTATCTTCGACTTCGATGCGGACGCCGTCATGGACGCCGCGCTTGAAGAGCCGATTCACGCCGCCCGTTACCTGCGCCATGCGGCTGACGCCCGCCACGCTCAACGCGGATAAGCGTGCGATGGTCACGAGCACATCGGGGGCGACGGTGGTTTTGCCTTGTGGTTCTGTCATATGATCTCCTTGAGAGTCAGCGAAGAATTTGAGATTACCTGATTAATCTCCAACTGTGCACTTCTCGTGTTTTTACATCATCGCCATGCCGCCATCCACGCCCAGCGCCTGGCCCGTGATGAAAGCGGCTTGATCGGAAGCCAGAAAAGCAACCGCGTAAGCGATCTCTTCAGGTTTGCCTTTACGCGCCAGTGGGACTAATTTAATTGCGGCCTCCAAATTTTCCGGCGACATGACATTCAGAATTTCAGTGTCAATGAATCCCGGCGCAACGGCATTGACAGTGATATTGCGAGTCGCAACTTCGCGCGCCAAGGATTTTGTGAAAGCGATCTGCCCGCCTTTGGAAGCTGAGTAATTCGTTTGCCCGGCATTGCCGATTTGACCCGCGACCGAAGACATGTTGATGATGCGCCCATAGCGTTTCCGCATCATATGCTTGACTGCGGCTTTCGAGCAATTGAACGTGGACTTGAGATTGGTTGTAATTACTGAATCCCAGTCTGCCTCGGACATCATCATAATCAGCGTGTCTTTTGTAATGCCTGCGTTATTGACAAGAATGCTCAAATCGCCGAATCTTTCGATTGCAAATTTCACCAACGCTTCCGCCTGTTTAATATCAGAGACATCTGCCTGGAACGCTGCCGCTTTTCCACCCGCCTCCTGGATTTTCTTCACCACATCATCCGCGGCTTCGGAGGATTTGTTGTAGTTCACGACCACAGCCGCGCCGCGCCGCGCGAGTTCCAACGCAACGGCACGCCCGATGCCGCGCGATCCGCCCGTTATAATGGCAACCCTATTTTCCAGCGATAACGTCTCTGTCATGCTCAATTCTCCTCGAGAGAAATTATACACTGTCTATGGGTGTTCAGTGTGGCGTGTTACGTGTTACGTGTGGTGGAGGTGGGCCGTTTGTTCACTAGCCTAGCGTTCACGAATTTATTGCATGGTTCTCTTTTTCAGATTTGAGGCAATCGAAAGCCCGACTTCTTGAGGACATATTCGCGTGAATCGATCACGGCTTTTTTCACCGCGTTCCAATCTACATGCAACAACTTACCATTGCGTTTCATTGCCCTGCCAGCGACGAATACAGAATCAACATTACTCGTGTCCATGCCCCAGACCACTGCACCAATCGGATCATTGATCGGCATGACGTTGATCTTATCAGTTCTCAGCATGATGATATCGGCCTCTTTGCCAGGCGTCAGACTGCCGGTCTTGTCGGCAAGACCATTTGCCCGCGCGCCTTCAATGGTTGCGTATGCCAGCACATCGCGAGTCGTAATTCGATCTGGCACATTCTTCTCACCTGCCAATATTCTCTCAAAAGCCAAGGCATGTTGCAGGGAAATAACTGAACGCATCTGGGTAAACATGTCGCCAGGCACATTCGTTTCCACATCCACACTCAGGCTGGGACGCAACCCGAGGTCAAGGAATTTCTGAATGGGCGGCATCCCATGTCCCATCATCATTTCGACGGGAGCCGCGAGCGAGACTGTTCCGCCAGTATCTACAATCATTTGAATTTCGGTATCATTCAACGTAGTGCAATGGATATATGTCGTATCCTCACGCAATAAACCAGCTTCGCCCATTTCCTGTACTTTGCCCTCCATTCCATAGGACCCAACGCCCACGTGGGTAGTGATGCGCGCGCCCACTTCGCGTGCAAGTTTCCAGTGATCGCGCGCGATTTCAAAATCCACAAACTCCGGTCCGGGCGCGGCTAATGCATAGGTGAGCATCTGATCCTTTGACGAGAAGTATTCCTTCGCGGCGCGCACGAACCAACTGGGCTGACGATCATTCCAATCGCCCCACCACGGGAAGCCATACGCAAAGACGGCGCGCATGCCCGAATCCTGCAATGCTTTGATCACAGCATCGGTATGTTCAGGCGAGCCTTGAATGTGCGACCAATCCAGTAATGTGGTAATACCTGCATCCAATGCTCCCAACGCGCTGACCAGATTCCCAACATAGGCATCCTGTGGGCGAAAGGAAGGAGCAAATTTTCCCAACACGAAGCGGATATAGCCTTCGCGACCTTCGAGCGGAGTATCCGCGCCGACGTTGCGGAGCAAACCTTCCCAAATATGACGATGCGAATCCACAAAGCCGGGCATAACGATCATATTCGATGCATCAATGACTTCAGCGCCATTGCCCTGTAGATTCAGACCAACAGCAGAAATTTTCGCGCCTTCAATCAGCACATCGGCGCTTCTGAAATTTCCCAACGCGGGATCCATCGTAAGAACCGTTCCACCCTTGAGTAGAACCTTTTTATCAGCAGGCGGTGGAACTGTCGCATCATTGACATATACCTTGGGAATTCCCTGGAGTTGGTTAAGACGCGAGCCTCGCACCAAACGCTGGAGGCGCTTGAAATTCAGTTTGACCAAATCCTTCAAGTCACCGACTTGATACAGCATCACCCCCAACAGCATGAGCGCACCGACTGTGATTAATCCAACCACATTGCTCAAACCAAGCAATGGCAGAACATTGATAATCATCGTCAGAAACAACGACGCAACGATGGCTCCGATAAACGTGCCGCGTCCGCCCATCAAGCCGGTGCCGCCCAAGACTGCCGCGGTAATGCTGGTGAGCGGATAACTTGTACCAGCGCGCGGATCTCCTATACCGATTTGGGCGGCAAGAAAAAAGGAAGCGATGGCAGACATCAACCCGGACATCACCAGTGCCCCAACCCGAATACGGGTTGTTGCCGCGCCGATGCGCCGCGAGGCTGACGCATCATGTCCCACGGCGCGCAAGCTAAGTCCGCCGGGGGTCGCGTACAACCATAGATCCCATAAGATCGCCGCGATCAATAAAATAATAAATGCAATCGGGATAAAGCCCACGCTGGCAGTTAAGGAAGAAAGCACATCGAAGTTGATCAAGCCTGCGGCGACGGGGCGAAGCGAAAGAGAAATCCCATCCAAGATGCTGAGCGTGGCAAGTGTCGCAATAATGGATGGCAACTTAATCCAGCGCACCAACACAGCATTGAAAAGTCCGATGAGGGTGCCCGCGCCCAATATCGCTAGTCCGCCTAGAACCACCGTTTGAGATGAAGCCTTATCCGTTATGATGAACGAGGCAATGATCACACCGATGGTCATCGTCGAACCGACCGAAACATCCAGATAACCCGCGAGCAGGGCATTCACCTGTGCCATCGTCACCAGCGCAAGTGGAAGCGTTGCCAGCAATAAACTTTGCAAATTAAATTTAGAGAGGAAGGCGTCTGAGTGTGAAGCCGTATAGTTGCCTAGCAACAGGATCAGGATAATTTGAAGCGCGACCGACGTCCACGCCCGCACCCTGAAGACGTGCTTGATTTTCTGCCATAACATGCTGCCATTGCGAATGTCTCGAATGGCGTTTTTCACTTTACGACGGGCCATGGCGAACATGCTTAATCTCCTCTATTATCTTTATTCAAATTTGTGGCAGCGCGCGGACCGGCTTTCAAACCGAAGCCAATTCCTCCCACGATCGATTCGATGATCTTCTTTTCGCTTAAATCAACGCGTTGAATCTCATCAATAATCTGCCCGCGCGACATGATCACCACCCGATCGCACAAACCGCTCAGCTCAATCGGGTCGCTGGATTTCACAATCACCGCCGCGCCTTCAGCCGCTTTGGAGCGCAGGGCTTCATAAATATCAAAACGGGCGCCGGCATCGACTCCCTGAGTCGGCTCATAAGCCAGGATAACGTTCACGGTCTCGAGCAGGTAAGGGCGGGTCAGCGCCACTTTTTGCTGGTTGCCGCCTGACAGAAACTGCACCGGTTGCTCCAGCGAAGGTGTGTGAACTTTGAGGCGTTTGATGGTTTCAGCGACCATCTGCCCTTCCCGGCTTCGATTGACCCAGCCCAATCGGCTGAACTTTTCCAATATCTGAATGGTGGCATTATTGCGCAGGCCCAATACCGGGAACAACGATTCACGTTTGCGGTCACCAGCCAACAATAGAATTCCGGCGCGCACAGCATCTATCGGTGAGACCAGGGTCAACTCCCTGCCATCGCACATCACCAATCCCGCTTTTGGAGGTATCTGACCGGTTAAGCATTTGAAGAACTCACTCTGACCGTTTCCTTCCGCGCCGGCCAAGCCTACAATCTCGCCACGATGCACCGTCAAATTGACCGGACCAAATAATGGACCTTGAAAGCCGGTGATCATCAGAACGCTTTGCGACGCATCGGATGCATCCAAAGTTCTCGATGGAAAAGCCGAATGGAAGGGTCTCCCGATCATGAGGGATACAAGATCATTCTCTGCCATACCTGAGGCCGCATACGTTCCCTGACTGCGACCATCGCGCAATACGGTGACGCGGTCTGCTACAGTAAGAACTTCCGGCAGGCGATGACTGACATAAATGACACCCACCCCGCGAGCCGCGCAAGCCTTGATGGTACGATGCAAAATGCTCACTTCATCCGGTCCGAGCGCGGTGGTCGGTTCATCCAATAAAAGAACCTTTGGATCGCCCATCAACGCCTTGGCAACTTCAAACAGTTGACGCTGCGCCAGTGTGAGATAACCAGTAGGCGCATCGGGAAACAGATCCAAATCAAAGGTGGGCAAAATTTCCCTTGCCCATTCTTTCATCTGCCAGTAGCGAGGTCGGCGTTTTGGCGGCGTTGCTAAATATAAATTTTCTTTTACAGATAACGCCAGAACCTGTGAATTATCCTGATACGCCATCCCCAAACCGAGGCGGCGCGCCTCGGCTGGGGAATCTTTACGAAGACGGCGGCTCCCGATCAGGATAATGCCCTGATCGGGTTCCACAAATCCGCTGGCAATTCCGAGGAGCGTCGACTTGCCCGAACCGTTCTCGCCAACCACGGCATGAATCTCGCCCGCGCGACAATCCAGGCTGACATCTGTCAGCGCCTGGACAGTGCCATATTGTTTGGAGATATGTTGAAGTTCAAGCACCAGTTGTTGTTCGGGCATGAGCGTGGCCGGCTCTTTCATCGGAATTTTGTGACATGGGCTTTATTAAACATCTTGCAAAAGTCTCTTTGCCACAGAGAACACAGAGAAAACGAGTTTTTCTCAAAGCGCTCTGTGAACTCTGTGGCTAAACAATGGTTCACTTATGCAAGGGATCTATTGTCCCATTACTTTGAATATCGGGATCGGGATCAGCGATGAAAGCGAAGCCTGCTGCGGCATATCCGGGTTGCAGGTATTCGCATCCACCTGACGCATCACAGTCGGGAGGATGACTCCATCAACGGGCAATTCATAACCCTTGAGCTTCATCATCGCAGCGGTCAATGCAATACGGGATTGATAGTTGCCACCCGAACCAAAGAAGATCTTGAAGTTCGGGTTGTTGATTTTCTTCCATTCGCAGAACATATCCACTTCATCGGTGCGCAGCGTCAACACAATATCGAGCGGAAGGTTGGCGGCTTCGTAGGCGCGCACACCGCCCAGGAAGGAGTCGGCGGCTTCGTAGCTGTAGCCTTTGATGTCGGGGTCACTGCTGATGAAACCTGAAACAGCCTCGAGTGTACCCTGTTGCGTCCAACTCGTATCGGCGCGGCCGACCAACGTCAAATCCTTGCTCAAGACCGGCTCTTCACAAGACTGCCAATACGCAGAGAGCGCATTACCCGGGGTTCCACCAAGGAAGGCGACCTTGCCCGTACCGACTTCCTTATTCAAGGTTTCAGCAAATAATTGACCAAGCTTGCAGACATCTTCCGCCACAAAGGTGGGATAGTCCTTGCCCGGTTCACCAATCTTGCCGTATGAGTGCGTAACTGCGATGGTACCTTGTGCGGTCGCTTCGCGCACGGCGGGGAGCAACGCTTCGCCCGCATCCGGGAAGAATACGATGACATCCACTTTTTGGGCGACAAGACTCTTGAAATCTGAAATTGATTTCTGAGTATCGCCGCCGGCAGTCACATAAATGATCTTGCCGATTTCAGGATAGGTCAATGCCTGAAGCACAAACTCCATGTGGGTCATTTGCCGCCAGAAATTTTCACCGAAGCCATCCGCTAGGGCGACGGTAAGCTTGCCGCCTGTGCCGGTATCGCAGATTTTGTCTTTAAAGCATTTGACTGCCAGATCCTGTTGCGCCTGATTAACGGGCAGTCCCCCGCGATAGAAGGCGGCGAGCGCGATCTGTGGAATACCGTCGGTGGCGCCCACCGCTTTTTTCAAAACGGCGGGATCGGCGTCATAGCGTTCGCCATACTTGTCGGCGCCGTCAATACCGGGTCCAGTGGCGCCAGCCGCGGGCGCCGCAGTGGGAGCGGCCCCGCCGCCGCAGGCTGACATTATCATAGTCAAAACAACTATTAAATTGAACGTAAGCAGGTGTTTCATACTTTTCTCCTTTGGGATAAGGTTAAGAAATAGGTTGTGAATACAACCAAGAGCGATTTTCACGAGGGTTTTCATCCAGACATAGGCGCTCCTTTAATATCCTCCTCATCAGCAGCCTGAAACCTCGATGTATTCCTAAGGAGGTTTTCAATTAAGGTGATAATGCGATCTCCCGAAATGACCATGCCGATGATAATTGCCATGCCAAAGACAACGAATTGCAAAGCGGTGGGCAACCCCAATACCCTGAGCATCTGACTCAATAAAGTAAGGAAGAAAGCCGACGCCCAGGTGGAAGCAGCGCTGGCTAACCCACCGGCGAGGGAAGCCCCGCCAATCACCACAGCGGCTATGGGTCCCAGCAGATAGGGAACGCCGAGCACGAGACTGGGACTTTGCAAAAAGCCTGCCAACAAGATGCCGCTCAAGCCATATAAAAAGGACGCACCCATATAAGCGAGGATGATATATCCATTGACGCGCAAGCCCAATATCCAGGAGGCGGTGGGGTTGGCTCCCACGGATTGAAACTTGCGTCCCACTTCGGTATAGCGGAACATCAGGATTAAAAGGAGTGAAACAGCAATAGCAGTCCACTCCACATTGCTTAAGCCAAATGATCGCGCCGTGATCCAGTTTGAAAAACCGATCGGCACCGCGGACTCATGCGCCACATTTTCCGAATAGGACAGCATGGCGCCGTTCACGATCTGCCCAACCGCCAGGGTCACAATAAGCGGATTCAACTTTAGAACGCCCACAAAAAAACCGGAGGTAAAACCGATGAGCAGCGAAACGCCCAAAGCCGATGCCAGCGCAATGGGTAAGCGCGCATCCGATTTCTCCGCTATACCCACTGTCATCAGCGCCGCGAGCGTCATGACGCCCGGAGTGGACAAATCAATGCCGCCGGTCATAATGACCAGCATCTGCCCGAGCGCTGTCAATGCCAGGAAAGATGTCAATGGCATGACTGTGGTGAAGGAGGTGCGTGTCAAGGTCTCAGGCGCCACCCATAGCGCGGCAATGATCAACAATCCAATGGCGATCCAGACCGAGAGAAAACGTGATGAAATCACAATGGAAGTTAAGAACGGGGATTGGGTATATTTTTTCATCGTCACTCTAAATTTCCGGCAATTTGAAACCAGACTTGGAAACAACATAATCACGCGACTCATAAGCCTTCTGCTGGAGCCGATTCAAATCCACGTTCAAGAGTTGCCCATCGCGCTTCAAGGCTTTGCCGGCCACGAAGACTGAATCCACGTTGCTGGTATCCATACCCCACACCACCGCGCCGATGGGATCGTTAACTGGCAATATGTTGGGACTATCTGTGCGCAACATGATCAAATCCGCTTCCTTGCCGGGCGTGAGCGTACCGGTTTTATCGAGCAAGCCATTCGCGCGCGCTCCTTCGACAGTGGCAAACTCGATCACATCGCGTGAAGTTATAAACGATGGCAATCCACCTTTGCCCGCCAATTTCTTGTCAAAGATCATGGCATGTTGCAATGAGTTGACCGAACGCATCTGGGTGAACATATCGTTGGGCACGTTGGTTTCCACGTCAATGCTCAAACTGGGACGCAAGCCGCGATCCAAAAAGCGCTGGATCGGCGGCATCCCATGTCCCATCATCATCTCAACCGCCGAAGCGAGCGAGACCATTCCGCCCGTATCCACAATCATTTTGATTTCATCATCGCTCAACGTGGTGCAATGAATATAGGTCGTATCATTCCTGAGCAAACCTGCTCTGCCCATCTCGGCGAGTTTGCCCTGCTTCCCAGCCGTGCCAACACCGACATGGACAGTGATGCGCGCATCGAGTTCACGCGCAAGTTCCCACTGCGCCTTCGCCACATCAAACGGAGTAAACTCGGGTCCAGGCGGCGCTATGGCGAATGTGAGCAATTGGTCTTTCGAGGAAAAATATTGTTTGGCAATATCTCGAATCCACTTGTCCTGATTCTCATCGGGATACTTCCACCACGGATAGCCATACGCAAACACAGAGCGCATCCCCGACTCTTGCAACGCCTTAATGACTGCATCGCCATGCTCGCGCGTTGCCTGGATGTGCGACCAATCGAGAATGGTTGTGATGCCCGCATCAATCGCGCCATACAAGCCGACGAGATTCCCGATGTATGCATCTTCGGGACGATAGGCAGGCGCGAGCGTGTTGAGGATGAACGCCAGATAACTCGCCTCGCCTTCCAACGGGACGTCTGTTCCAATGTTCCGAAGGATTCCCTCCCATATGTGGCGATGCGTATCCACGAACCCTGGCATAACAATCATGTCCGACGCGTCGATCACTTCCGCGCCCTCGGCATTCAGGTTCGGACTCACCGCGGCAATCTTCGTGCCTTCGATGAGAATGTCGGCTTGATGAAAGTTGCCGACTTTCTTATCGAGAGTCAGGACGATACCGTTTTTGAGGAGGGTTTTATTTGCCATTCGATTCTCTATAACTCTTCCTATGTTCAAAGGCGGTCTGTCTGCACTGAGCCGCAGGCACACGTGTGACCGCCGCATATTTCAGATTACACCACAGGGTCACAGACCCTGCGAGAGCATAAACTACTTCATCATGCGCCCGCCGTCCACGCGCAGGTTGACGCCCGTCACGCCGCGATTTTCAAACAGGAATACGGTCGCGTGAATGATATCTTCAATCGTCACCAGCCTGCCCAGCGCGGTGCGTGACTTCAAATTATCGAGCACTTCTTTCGATTGTTTCATCCATGCGGGCGTATCGCCAACCTGACCCGGATGAATCGCATTCACACGAATGGGCGCGAGTTCCAACGCAAGACTATTAATCAACGTTGCCACACCGCCATTGACGGTTGTGATGGTGGTCGAACCAGGATAGGGCTGGTCGCGCGCCAGCCCGCCATATATAACAATGGAGGAGTCCTCGCGCATTTTCGGCGCGAGCACATGCACACATTCGGTATAACCGACCAATTTCAACGTGACCAACTTAATCGCTTCGTCAATGTTATATTCACGGACTTTGTTGTTATCACGGTGAAGCGCCACCAGCGCAAGATGAAGCACATCGTCCACCTCAGCCAGCGCGGGGGCGATTTGATGCGGTTGTGAAAGGTCAACACTGATTCCAACGCAGTCCCCGCCGATTTCACGCGCCGTTGTTTGCGCGCGTCCCAAATCGCGGCTGGTTACAACAACATGATGTCCTTTATCGGCATAGTGTTGAGCGAGATGTTTGCCAAGTTCACATGTGCCGCCGACGACAACAACTGTGCCGAGTCTATCCATGGTGGTCTCCTTTGTTCAATTTCTCTTCGAGATATTTCCAATCGCGGCGGAAGCGATATGAATGACGGCGCGGCGGTTGAGGCGCTTGCGTCTCCAACCAGCGGACAATGCCATCCGTGGCGTTGCGGAACTCATGAACGCAGCCAACGCCTGCCCAGGCGCAATCGCCAGGCTTGAGGTGATATTTCACACCATCGAACCAGCCGTATACTTCGCCTTCGAGAATGAGATAGGTTTCCTCCAGCGGATGGTCATGCGCGCCCGCCACACCTGCGGGTTCATACTGCACCATGAACATCGTCGCAAGTTGCGCGCCGAGGTCGCTATCCACCATCATCTTGACAGTGATGCCGCTATAAACGAGCAGTGCGGTTCGCATACTTGCCGAGACCGCCAGCATATCCTGCGTTTGCTTGCCAGCGCTCATGTTATCGGGCGAAATGTGACCGAACGAACGCGTGCGCGGGTCGCGGGCATCCAGGGTGATAGGAGCCACTTTGGGAAGCGCGTCAACAGGATATACATCGCCATCTCCGTCGAGGCGAGGTTGAGGCGCAAGCATTTCCGCCCAGCGAACACGCACCTTGCCATCGTTGTGCAACGAATGTGCAGAGGAGACATGAATTACACCGTAATCACCGGGTTCAAGCGCGTATGTGCCGTCGCCCGTTTCGCAAATGAGTTGACCCTCGAGAATGTAAATGCTTTCCTCAAATGTATGAATGTGCGCGTTGATGGTTCCGCCAGGGTCGAGTTCGCAAATGCTGAACTCCTGATGCACGGAACCTGCTTCGCCATTGACGATGCACCAGCGGCGATAGCCGTTACTCAATTTTTCAAACGCCTTCGGTGCTTTGAAATCTTCCTGCGCGGCAGTGCGGACGATGTGTCTTGACATGAATCTCTCCTTTGCGTTCGACAACATAAAACTTATGCCTCTTTCATTGCATATTGCGCCATACAAGCCAGCGAGGTCGCCGACATACGCATCTTCGGGATGATAGACGGGCGCGAACGTGTTCAGGATGAACGTCGACTTGCATAAAGTTGCCGACCTTCTTGTCGAGGC
This sequence comes from uncultured Anaerolinea sp., assembly GCA_964543585.1. Classification (GTDB taxonomy): domain Bacteria; phylum Chloroflexota; class Anaerolineae; order Anaerolineales; family Villigracilaceae; genus Defluviilinea. Next base: position 24,410 of record CAZIYY010000045.1, read on the forward strand.
TGAGAACGATGCCGTTTTTCAATAAGGTTCTGTCTGCTATTTTAGTCTCCTTCAGTTTAGATATGGATTTCCTGGCATTAATTCCCGGGCAATCGCCGTTGAACGGGAAAGAGTTCGAGATGATAACGATCTTTGATGAGTCCCCACAAACCCTGGGGAGCAACCAGCATCAAAATCACTGCCACCAATCCCAGCAGTATGAGCGACCAACCTCCAAAGTTTGAGAGATACTCACGAATGAAGAAGAAAATGATCGCGCCGAGAATCGGTCCCTCGACCGTGCCAATCCCGCCAATGACAACGATAAAAATCATGAACGCAGTCCATTGTACGCTAAATGCAGCATCGGGTGTGATGCGAAGCGCGTTCAGATAAATCAAGCCACCTGTGACACCTGTGGCAAAAGCGCAAATCACGTAGACGATCAGTTTGATCCGAGTTGTATCCACGCCCAAGCCAGAGGCGGCAGATTCTGAATCTCGGAGAGCGGTCAGTCCCAACCCAAGCCGCGAACGCATAAGGAAATAAACCAGCGCGATTGCGCCGATCCCGATCAAAAGCGCGAGCCAGTAGGTGAGGTCTTCGCGCAGACTCCGCTCAAAGGTCCCAGCAGAAGCGAGTGTCCTTCCCAAGCCGCCTCCAAGCCAATCCGTCCTACTTGCAACAAGTAAATGAAGAACCTCCGCGACAACCCAGGTGCCAATCGCGAAATAACCCGCGCGCAATCGAAAGATAATCCACGCGGTTGGCAGAGAGATCAAGGCAACGATCAAGCCTGCAATAAGGACCGCCAAAAACATGTTGAGACCTAGGTCATCGGCGAAGACGATCAACGCATAGCCTCCCAGACCTATCCACGCCTGCTGACCCACAGATACCATGCCAGCATAACCAGCCAGCAGATTCCACATCTGAGCGAGCGCAAGCAGGGTGATGAATTCAACAAGCGTGCGCATTAGACTGGACGAACCCCAGAATGGAACGGTGAGTAGAACCGCGATAATAAGACCGCTGGCAAGAATCAGTCTGCCTCTTGTCGTATGCTTTGCAGATGATGTTGGATTGTAGTCAGTCATAGATTAATTTTCATATTCACTGATGTTACGCAGAACGTCCCGACACTTGCACCTGGCGCAAGTGCAGGCGAGGTTTCGTTGAAAAACCTTGTTGAGCCGCTCAAACCTTCGGAACGGTGATTGATATCAGTCATTAAGCATCGCGTGTACGAGCAAATAAGCCTGTTGGTTTGAATACCAAGACCAATACAGTCACGATATGACCCGACAATTGAAACCAGGTCGGGTTGATTTGCGCGCCGATGTTTTGCGCGAGTCCTAAAATAATGCCGCCAGCAAGTGTTCCCCATAAACTGCCCAGCCCGCCGATGATGACAGTCTCAAAAGCAAAGATCAGGCGCGCGGGTCCATCGGCTGGCGCGAAGTTGGTGCGAACGCCCAGTAACACACCCGCTACGCCTACAATCGCCAAAGACAGTCCCATTGCAAGCCCATAAATTTGTTGACTGTTGATACCCATTAACTCTGCTGTCTTCGGATCATCCGATGTGGCGCGGAATGCCTGTCCGAGCGAAGTGCGATAAAAGAAAAGTTGAAGCGCGGTCAACAAAACGACTGCAACGAAAAATGTGATCAACGGCAGTACGCCGAGCGCGATACCGCCCATGTTAATGCTTGCGGTTTCAATCATGCCTGCATCGAGTCCCTGACTGTCAGCGGAGAACGTCAACAACAATATGTTTTGGAGTATCACCGAGAGACCGAAGGTGATGAGCAGGGGCGGCATTAATCCTTTGCCGAGTGTGCGATTAAGCACGCCGCGCTGAAGCAAGAGTCCCAAGCCGAACATCAGCGGGATGACCAAGAGCAAACTGACGAAGGGGGATAAACTCAATATCTGAGTTACAACGAGCGCCAAATAGGCGGCTACAACTATAAAGTCGCCGTGGGCGAGATTCACCAATCTCATCACGCCAAAAATTAGTGACAAGCCAGTGCCATAGAGGGCATATAGGCTTCCCAGTAAGATGCCTTGCGCGAGGGTGTTGATCCACTGCATGGATGTTAGTAAACTCCAAAGTACGCTTTTGAGATTTGTTTATGGGTCAGTTCCGAGGGTCGCCCGTGCAAAGTAACGCGCCCTTCCAAGAGGCAATAGACTCGATCTGCGGCTTGCAAACTGCGCGAGACATCCTGCTCGACAAGCACTACAGTTGTTTCAGTCTGCGCGATCTGATGCACGACGCGATATAGTTCCTGAACAATGAGCGGAGCCAGACCAAGCGAAATTTCATCCATCAAGATCAAATCAGGGTTACTCATCAGCGCGCGCCCGATTGCCAGCATTTGCTGTTCCCCTCCAGAAAGATTCGTGCCCAATATTTTCGCGCGCTCTTTCAAGATCGGGAACAATTCATAAACAGCGTTCAAAGTCCATTTGCCCTCTCGTTTGGTATACGCGCCAATCGCCAGATTTTCCGCCACGGATAAACTGGGAAAGATTGCGCGACCCTCGGGCACCATCGAAATACCCAGGCGGCATAAGTCATGCGAGGGTCGTCCAGCAATGACAGTGTCGCGATGCGTTATCTGACCGCGCCTGGGGATCAACACACCTGCAATAGCGCGCAAGAGTGTGGTCTTGCCCGCGCCGTTCGCGCCGATGATGGCAACAACTTCGCCCGCGTTGACTTCCAGGCTTATCCCGAACAGAGCCTGAAACTCATCGTAGAACACGTCCACCTCGGAAACGTTCAACACGTTCATATCACTCGACTCCAAGATAGATCTCTTTGAAGGCTTTGCTTGCGAGTATTTCCTGCGGGGGCCCTTCAGCCAGTTTGATGCCGAAATTGATCGCCAATATGCGGTCAACTGCCGAGGCCAGCGCATGAACAACATGTTCGATCCAGATCAACGTCACGCCTTGGGAGCGAATGCCTTTGATCACAGCGAGCAATTCGCGGACCTCGGCTTCGGTGAGACCTCCGCCGACTTCATCCAACAGGATCAATCTCGGTTGGGTCGCCAGCGCGCGCGCCAGTTCCAATTGTTTGCGATCCAGCAGGCGCAGGTTGCCAGCCAGGAGATCGCACTTGGGCATTAACTTGGTCAGCTCCAAAACTTCGCGGCATAACTTTCGAGTGTCATGTCCATTGCGGCGGCTGTGCGTCGCGCCGACCAGCACATTCTCATAGACTGTCATGCCTGCGAACGGACGCGGAATTTGATACGTGCGGGCAATCCCCATATGACAGCGCTGATAAGCGGGCAGGCTGGTGATATCCTTCCCATCGAAAAAAATCTGCCCTGATGAGGGCGGCATCTCGCCCGAGATCATGTTCAGCATGGTGGTCTTGCCCGCGCCGTTCGGTCCGAGTATTCCCAATGCCTCACCCGATTGTAATGAAAGCGAGAGGCGGTTGAGGATCAGCAACCCGCCGATGGATTTGGAAACGTCGCGCAATTCGAGGATTGACATTAAGCAGGCTCAAGCACAAAGTCGTAATCAACAATAAAGCCAGAATCGTTTTGCACAAATGGGACGACCAGCGACTCGCGCACGCCGAAAACTGCATCTGAGTCGAGATACGGATCCCCGCTGACAAATAACTCGGTCGTCACCGATTGATAGCCTTGCGCGGAAACAATGAAGTGAATATGCGCGGGACGATAAGGATGTCTCCCCATTGCGTCAAGCATTTGTCCCACGGGCCCATCGTGAGGAATCGGATAAAACGATGGCTTGATGGTGTGAAAAATATATTTCCCGTCAGCATCAGAGTGGGTGTCACCGCACTTAAAGGTGGTTAGTTTGCCCATTGTTGGGCCAGTTGAAG
>CAZIYY010000046.1:0-27724 GCA_964543585.1 uncultured Anaerolinea sp.
AAAGTTGAAGACCCATACTTCGTCAATTTCATTTTTTGCCACGAGTTGCAGGATGTTGAATCGTTCAATGATGGCGTGATAATCCACTTCCTGCGGCATGTAAGGAAGGGTGATTCCGCGAACCACATCGAGATAAGTCTGCGCGTCATAGGTGTAGCCGTCCACCTTCGCGGGGAAGGCGTCCACGTCAATGCGCTGGATGATCTGATAATGGACAAGACTTCCGCTGGTTTGCAGAATGTCGGACATATATTCTCTGGCGAGATCTTCCACCTTGTTCCAATTCATGAATTGCGAGAGTTTTTTGCCCGTTGACTGTTCAACGACCGGGTCATAGACGATGACGAGGGTTTTGAGAATCGTCAGTTGAGGCGGCTCGTCTGGCGAGTCGGGAGCAACCATCGGTGATCCCGAAGGTAGAGGCGGGGTCTTTCGTCGGAAGAGGAACATGGTTTAAGGAAGAAGGATAAAAGTTAAAGGATGAAGGATGAAAAATCCGTACTTAGTGGTTAAACATTATGGAAGGTTGGTCGCGAAGTAGACCTGGTTGCCTATCGCAAGATACAACACATAATTCGGGCTGACCGCCATCGCGCCGACGGATCCGCGTTGGAAGGGATTGCCCTTGCCCGCGAAGCCGGTGACCTGATTCTGCAATTCGAGCGAGCGCGGCGTGAAGCGGAAGACACTCTGGTTTTCCGAGTCGAGCAACAGGACAATGGGGTTTGGCGGATTGGTGAGCGACATCTGCGTGAAGTGCGCCTGCGCGAAGAGATTAAGTCCCTGATGCGCAGCGAAAGCGTCAACGTAAGTAACCGGGTCTATACAGCGTGTGGGCGTTTCGGCGATACGACTGAAAGTGCAAGTTGATAGATGTCCGTCTGAGTGAAGGAGATATAAATCATCGCCGCTCACGGCCAGATCAATGGCGTTGTCAATGTTTGGAATCTGGCTGCTGAAATAGAAATAAGGCGTATCAACGAACGTGCTGTCCTTGCCAACGAAAACCCAGACCGAGCGCGAGGTTGCATCGAGGACATATAAGTTGCCGTTTTCTAGGACAAATGAAGTGATGTGGCCCCAGTTGGTGTTGGGCAGGGCTGGCAGGGGCAGGGCTTGCGGCACCTGGCCCGGCGAACAATACAACAGGTTCCCGATTGCATCCACGCCAAGCACGGTCGCCCCCACTGCATTGACCTTCGGCAGCGCCAGCAGATCCACCATCGTGCCAATTTGATAACCTGCGTAAGTTCCGAGCTGGCAGTTGAAGGCATTGTCCAATTCAAGGCTGCGACCCGTGAAGGAAGCATGCAGGATGTTCCCGCGTTCGGCGTCGAGCATGTAGAGGTCGCTTTCGCTGGCTGCCATTCGGCTGATCTGCGTGGAAGCGGGTCCGCCGAGTCCGCTTGTGAACGCGGGGCTGAATTCAAGTCGGACGATCCCCATCAGGCTATCGAAATGGGATTGCGCCTCGGAGCGCAGTAATTTTGATTCGTCTGTTTCACGATATCGGTCGGCTTGATCTAACAGGTCAAGAACTTTAGCCCACGAGTCACGTTGACGCGCGGGGTCGGTGTCGCTGGTGGCTTGCGCGCGGGCATTCAGCGCCTGGCTGTATAACTCGTCGTATTGAATGCTTTGCCCAAATCGCAGATAGACCACGCTGGCGATCGTCACGACCAAAACAGGGATGACCACCGCGATGAAGACCATCGCATAAGTTGGGGCGATAAACGGCTTATTGGACTCCGCGCTCGGAAGCAGGCGCGGGATGAATCTTTGCATGAAGGTTCCCAAACGCTCGTTCACGCGCCGCCCGGTCTGGATTCCGCCTACCACTGCCTTCGCCATCTGACGCGTCGCCTCGGCGTGCGCGCTGGGCTTGTCCGCTTGCGCGGGCGCGGCCTCGGGTTCTTCCTTTGTGGGAGTTGTTCCCTCCACATTTATTTCTTGCGATTCGATTTTAGGTCCTGTTGGCGCGGCGCGCGGAATTGACGGCGGGAATCCACGCGGCGTGGGCGTTTGCATTTCCTCCTCTGGAAGAGGCATCATGCCTTCCGGCTGCGGCGGGATCGCGTACGCGGAGGGTTGTATCATGTGCGCGGCGAAGTCTGCCAGTTCGTCGAGTTCCTGTTCGGAGATCGAAGAAGAAGAGATTGGAGAATTAGGGACTTGAGATTTGTCCTGGGGGGATGCTTCGCGATAATTGGTAATTGGTAATTCTTCGCGCTCATTTTGTTCTTCGATGACTTCATTACTGCGCGGCTCAACATTTTCAGACGCGATCAATTCCTGGGCAACGGGAGCAGGCTTGTCCTGAGTACCATCGACACTCGCACCTGGCGCAAGTGCAGGTGAGGGCTGAGGCGCAGGTTGACGCGCTGTGCTTAAGTCGGGTCGCAATACTGTAATGATCCCCTGCCCGCTTTGCGCATGGACCAATGCCGCGTGCAAGTCGCCTTTTGTCAGAGTCAATTTGCGATAACTTGCATCCAGCGAGGCGGGCGGACGTTCGTTGATCAAATCCGCTTCCCAATCTGTTGGGAATTTTCCGCACAATACCAGCAGATCATTCGGATGCAATTCGACCTGCGAAAAGTAAGTCCGGATGCTTTGACTCGATCCAAGCCCCTTGCCCGAAAGCGCGGCGTCATGAATATGACGCGATTGCCCCTCGCTGATCCAAACCGCGTGCGTGGGACCGCTCAATAGTAACGTGCATTGGGTGTCGTGTGTGTCGCGCACCACCGCCAGCACAAGCAGACCCAGAGCGTATTGTCCGCGACCCGTTGTGGATAGATTACGTTCAAGCAGCGCCGTGTTGATGCTCTCGGCAGCTTTCCTCATGGCGGAGGTCAGCGAGCCTGCCGATTGATAAAACAAATTCGCGGCGTTGTTGTTCAACTGCGTAAGTTCAGCAGTTGAGAACGCGGCATTGCCTGACGGCATTAGGTATACGATCAGGTTATCTTTCTCGCGTCCGCGCGCGGCTTTGCGCGGCGGCGTGACAGCCAGCAAGCCCGGCAGGTCTGCCGTCTCTTGCCCGTTGATTCTATGAATGGGGAGGATGTTTAGATCGAATGTCGTCACGGCGTAAGAATGTCGAAAAGGTTTCCATCATTATACTGGTAAAATTTGACCGATACAGGAAGGAATAGCCACAGAGCTCACAAAGAGATTTGAGTTTTGAATTCTTTTTTCAGAATCTCTGTGTTCGCTGTGGCAAAATTTTGTTTATGGATTTCAAATTGCACAAGGACTTTTCTGAAATTGACTCAAGCGCATGGAACACGCTCCTCCAACACAGCGTTGCCGATACACCTTTCTCGCGTTACGAATATCTCAGCGAATGGTGGAAGACTCTCGGCGGCGGCGAATGGCTTCGCCAGGATGCCGAATTGGTTTTGGTCTCGGCAAGTGAGAACGATCAACTCATCGGTATTGCCCCGTTATTCATAGCAGAGTACGATGGTCAACAGGCGCTCATGCTCGTGGGCAGCATCGAAATTTCTGACTACCTGGATTTGATCGCTCGTGAACAGGACTTATCGCGCTTCTTATCTGGACTATTAGACTTTCTCCCTTCTTCCCCAATTGGTAACTGGTCTGTCATTGATTGGTACAACATCCCGGATGCCTCTCCCACGCGCGCGGCACTCAAAGCGGAGTTCGAGAAACGCGGCTGGGCGTATCACGCAGGGATCTATCGTCCCACGCCGCGCATCGCGTTGAACGGATCGTTCGAGGAATATCTTTTGCGCCTGGAGAAGAAGCAGCGTCACGAGATCCGCCGCAAGATGCGCCGAGCCGCCGAGTCAGATTTGAACGTCCGTTTTTATGTCGTTGATAAAGATGCCGACATAAATACAGAACTGGATGCCTTCTTCCACCTCATGATTCAAGACCCAAATAAAGCCATGTTTCTTAAAGATATGATGCGTGACCAAATGTCAACGACAATCCGTACAGCGTTTGAACAGGGTTATCTCTGGCTCGCCTTTTTGGAAATAGGCGGCATCAAGGTCGCCGGGTCGCTCAATTTCGATTATAAAAATAAACTATGGGGTTACAACTCAGGCGTGGGGCGCGAACACAAGGAACTTTCCCCTGGCTGGGTGTTGCTCGCGCATACCATCCAATGGTGCTGCGAAAACAACCGCTACGAGTTCGACTTCATGCGCGGCGATGAGGATTACAAGTATCGCTTTGGAGGGGTGAATAAGTATGTGATGAGGGAGAGGGTAGTAAAGCCATAATATCGGGGTGTTGTGAAAACGGACGCTACAAATTCGACTTCATGCGCGGGCATGAGGAATACAAGTATCGTTTTTGGAGGGGTGAATCGGTTTGTGATGAGGGAGAGTGACACGATAAACGAATTTATTTCCACATTCACTTACCAAAATACCTAAGTAATTTTGCCGCAACTCTTGAAGGATTCTTCAGTTCATGTTCCCAAACGCGGACGACCTTCCACCCCAGTTTTCCTAATTCTCGCGAAACATATTTGTCTCTCTTTATATTCCCCTCCAGTTTCCTCTTCCAAAACTCCCGATTGTTCTTCGGCATGTTCGAATGTTTAGGACAGCCATGCCAGAAGCATCCATCCACAAAAAGCGCAATCTTTTATTTTGGAAAAACAAAATCGGGTTTTCCAAGCAAAGGTTGATTTCGTCGCCAGCCTGATATATGGAAAACCCGAAAGATACCGATCATAAATAATTCAGTATCTTTGTTTCCCTTCCCCGGAATACGGGACATTACTTCAGAGCGTTTTTCTTTCGCGTAAATGGTTTATGGTCTGAAAACGTTTTTGTTGTGATATTTCAAAAAAGTAGTGTCTGGCAAAAATCTAGTTGGTAATTTGATTTCAGAGCCATCATATCGAAGGAGAAAATCTTGCACAGCACTATCGACATTATTGCGCTTGATTGATTTGGAGATTTTTATTTTGAAATCAGGCATAATAGTCAACAAACCTCTATCAAAGGCTCTATCATGAATTGCATTGAGACAAAGTCCATTGCGTGGATTTACACGGTTAATCTCATCTTTTGACCAAGGAACGATATGGCTTGCATTTAACAACTCAGGAATTCCCAATCCTGTAATACAACATTTGAAATCATAAGCCGCAAGTACAGCCTTTCTAAAGAAACTTTGATTGACACGAACTTTAACAACAGTTTCTCGTTCTTTGCCTGCTTTTGGTAAATCAACAGTTTCAATGTCTGTTACTTCTTCAACCTGCTTGCCAGTCTTTACTGCTAAAAGCCTTTCACTCTCAAAACTCAATTTTTCCCAATCTTGGCTAAACTCGTCCCAAACTTCAGCATCTAATTTACTTCCATGCGAAGCACCAGAAATATTTCTATCTTGCAAGGAAGGGTCGAGTCTTGCGAAATTTGCCAGTTTCCATGAAACAGCCGAAGGTGTGCGACCCAAAATCTTTGCAAGAGCAATGATTTGATTATTGCGAATATGAATTGTGCCGAAGGGAATTTTGCAATAAAGATTGAAGGCAAGTATTAATTCTTCGCGTGACCATTTATTTAACTGCATGTTTTCCCGCCTTATATCCAAGAAATTTTTATTTCATCTTGCAAAACTTTAAATTCTTTATCCCCTGTAATCAACTCTGCCCTGTGATTTTTTGCCAGCGCGGCCGCAAAACAATCAGCGTAAGATATACTTCCATTCACTTTGAACGCGGCGGCTTGGCGGGTTAGTGTCCAATCAACATCCACGACTTCAATCCCCATTCCTTTGATTTCGTGAACATACTGGTCTGCTATCTCAGGGGAGTTAGTGCGGGCAATTGAATACCACACCTCTCCTAAATTGACTACACTCATCAAGAGATTTGTGCCGCTCTCCACTGCTTTGTGAATCAAGCCTCGAACGAAGTCGGCTCCTGGCTCATCTTCAAAAAAGGCCATCAATGCATATGAGTCAAGTACTTTCGTTGCCATGTTTATTTTTCCCTTTCCTTATCTTTACGGCGTTCTTCGACCAGCACTTTCAGCCCTCCCTTGCCCTTGAGAGAGCCTTGCAGGTTTCTCAGATATTGTTCGGTCACAGGCTTCAAGACAATGGCATCCCCAATATCTGTGACGATAATTTTTGTTCCGTTCTTGATCCCGTATTTCCGCCGTAACGTCGCGGGAATGACAATTTGACCTTTGACAGTTGCGTAAGTTTCCATTTCGTAAGTCTCCTTCAATTGTCAATATACTACCCTAACCCAATAAGTAAGTCAAGGGCTAAAAAGTAATACTTCCATTATAATTTTAATTGGCGAGTCTTTTCAGTTAACCCTCAGTCTGTTCGCGAAAACCTTAGGATTCTTTATCGCTCTACCCTCCTCCCCCTACGCCTCCCACAATCCCACCTTCCGTCAACTTGCGTAAATCGCTCAGGGCGGTCTTCATCGCGATGTTTCAACGTGCCTTCTCTATCGCCGCGCCAGTTCCGTCAATCCTTTTCTTATGTCAATGCTTGCCCAACACGCGCCTGCAAGATTCATTCCTGTTGGCGGGAAGTGGGCATTAATGACTTTGTATCCTTTGGTTTCCAGCATTTGAACCACTGGAATAAAATCGCGGTCCGACGAAACCAAAATAGCGGCTTCCAACGCGCCTTCCCATGCGAACTTTACCATATCGGTAACAATGGCGGTATCCACGCCTTTTTCCACCATGCGGGTGATTGGACTGCCGCAATGCGGACAATTATCAATGGATTTGTGGCATGTAGGGCAAGTCGGAGCAGATTGTGCCTTGCGTTCCACCAAAGAGACTTGCATTCCTGGAAAACGACTGAGAACGTTGGTAGCAAAATCCTTCAATGGTGCGTCTTTTTTGCTGTTGGGACTATATGACATATAAACGTGCGTTCCTTCAAAGGATAAAGTTCGTCCTACCGCGGCAGATGCTTGCGCGATCAGCCAGGGGGATATTTTTTGCCAATCGGCGCGATAGGTGGATGTGGCAACGTTAATGACGCCGAGTTGAAAATTCCAAAAATCAATGAAGATGTGTGTTTTCATGCAATTTCTCCCGCTTAAGAAATTCAAGGAGCGCGGGGGCGCTCCTTGGGGTGATAATAGTGATTAGCCTTTTTCCGTCCAACCAGCGGCTGGAGGGACTAATCACGGGCTCTAATGACTGAGAGTATACGACTGCGCGTGTAGTTTTGTCAAGAAAAATTTTCATCCCAATATCTCATTCAGCAGTTTTTGTTTCAGTTTTCTGCGCAACTCTACCCTCCTCCCACCGCGCTTCCCACAATCCCGCCCTCCGTCAACTTGCGTAAATCACCCAACGCGGACTCGATCTCTGCCGTAGTCACGGGGCGATCTTCGTCGCGGTGTTTCAACGCGCCCGCGCGCGCTTTCTCCATTGCTAGCTCTTTAATAGAGGCGTTCAACGACATTGCCTCTTTCACCAGCGCGGCGCCCTGTGAATATCCGATCACAGGGTTCAAGGCGGTCACAACAATCGCGTTCTTTGCCAGCCAGCCTTCCGCTTTTTCGCGGTTGGCGGTCACGCCTTTTACGGCACGTTCGGTAAACGCATTCACCGATCCGATCACCACCTGCATCATCTCGAACAGGTTGTGCGCGAGGATGGGCATCATCACGTTCAGCTCCAATTGTCCCGCCTGCGCCGCCAGCGCCACCGTCGTGTCACAACCGATCACATGGAACATGGCTTGATCCAGCATCTCAGCCAGCACGGGGTTCACTTTCCCAGGCATGATGGACGATCCCGGCTGAACCGCGGGCAGGCGGATTTCATCGAATCCAGTGGAAGGTCCCGATGCAAGCAGGCGGAAATCATTGGCGATGCGAATCAGAGTCAGAGCCAATGTCCGCAGCGACGCGGAGAAGTCCGCCGCGTCTGCCATGGATTGCATCGACTCAAACAAATTATCGGACTTACGCAACTCAAGCCCGGTGATCTCGGATAACTTCCTCACCATGCGCGCGTGATATTCGGGATGCGCGTTCAAACCCGACCCGACGGCTGTCCCGCCGATGCCAAGCCGCCTCAACCCCTCAGCCGATCTGCGGACGCGCTCCGCGTCGCGTTCGACTGCCTTGGCATACGCGGAAAATTCCTGACCCATTCTCAGAGGCACCGCGTCCTGCAAATGTGTGCGCCCCGATTTAACGACCTCATCGAACTCGCGCGCTTTGACTTCCAACGCAGTTTGTAAATTCCCGAGCGCAGTCAACAACTCATCCACGCGCCACAACGCGCCCAAACGAATCGAAGTCGGAATGACATCGTTCGTGGATTGCGCCATGTTCACATGGTCATTCGGGTGGACATAATACTTGCCAAGCTCGCCGCCTAAAATTTGCGTGGCGCGATTAGCAATCACTTCATTCGCGTTCATGTTATGACTCGTCCCCGCGCCTGCCTGAAACGGCTCCACGACGAATTGATCATCCCAGACGCCGTCCATAACTTCCGCGGCGGCCTGGGCAACAGAGTCAGCCAACTGTTTCGCACTGAATCGTTTTCCGTCTGCTGCGCTATCGCGGTCGTTGAATAATCCCAATTCAAAATTCACAAGGGCAGCGGCGCGCTTGACCGCCGCAATAGACCAGATGAACGCGCGCCAGGGTCGAAGTCCGCTGATCGGAAAGTTATCCACCGCGCGTTGGGTCTGCGCGCCGTATAAAGCCGCAGCGGGGACTTGCACCTCACCCAGAGAATCTTTTTCTTTGCGGAAGTCTTTTGAAGTCATGTTATCTCCACACGCAGGATCGTTTTATTTTCTATTTTACACCGTTCCCAATGCCGCATCTGACACGAAAGAGGAGCGGGCCAGCGCGCGGGTTTTGCTCCTGTTTTCTTTGGCGTGTTTGCCATTACAATAGGGGCTTATATAAAAGGACATCCCTTGAATATTCTCCTGCAACTCTTTCTCCTGTTTCTCAAAGTTAACCTGCTCAGCACATCGGGTCCTGCCTCAGTCGGTCTGCTGTATCACGAGGTGGTTGGCAAATTTGTCACCGAGCCTCAATTCGTGCAGGCAGTCGGTCTGTCCGCAGTTCTGCCGGGCAGTGACGCGTTACAACTTGCCATGTACATTGGCTATGCTGTGGCTGGGATTCCCGGAGGCTTGGTGGCATTGGCAGCATCCATCCTCCCGCCAACCATCATCATACTTGGCATTACGTTTATCCTGCATCGCATAAGACGCGAGGCCTGGGTGAGCAGTTTTGTCGAAGGGCTGGCTCCCGCGATCTCGGTACTGATGTTATTCACCGCATGGAAGATCTTTCAAAAAGGCGGGGCAACCGGCTGGCAGGGCTGGGCAATTGGAATTGTGAGCCTGCTCCTGATGGTTTTCAAAGTGCCTGAACGGATTGTCGTAGTGATCGCTGCAGTAGTGGGAGTTTTCCTGTTTTCATGAATCAGTCAAAATTTCAAGTATGGCTGCGCCTGCTGTGGATGTTCCTCAAGGTGAACATGCTTTCCCCCTCCGGTCCCGCCTCCATTGGTCTGCTTTACAAGGAGGCGGTTGGCAAGGTAATGAACGAGGCGCACTTTGTGGAGGCAGTGGGTTTTTCAAATGTATTGCCCGGCAGTGAAGCCCTGAAACTTGCCATGTTTGTAGGCTTCGCGGCGGGAGGTATTCCCGGCGTGTTCACCGCGCTGCTTGGCGCAATCCTGCCGCCCACCGTCCTGATGCTCCTGGTTGCAGCAGTATTGGAACGATTCCAGCATGAGGACTGGCTCAAGGGCTTTGTAGCGGGGATGAGTCCGGCGGTGGCGGCGTTGATCATTGTTGTATCGTGGGAATTGTTTCGCGCCAGCACCCGCAATAAAATCGACCGCCGCGCCGTGATCATTGCCGCATTGAGCGCGGTCGCCTTTTGGTTTGAAATACCCTCACCCATCGTTTTGCTTGGAGCGGGAATTCTGGGTGTCATTCTATATAGTAAATGGAGTCTTTGATGGCATTGGAATTCTTGATCACAACAAATGGTTTTATGGGAACATGGTCTGCAATCGAATATGGCGCGTCGCTCGCTGAAGCCATGCGGCTGAAAGTAACGCTTCTGGGCGTGACCGAACGCCTGAATCCAGCGGCGATTGACGATCACAGCCCTTTGGAGGAGGTCTTCGAACGCGCGCTGGCATTGTTCCAGCAAAAGGGAGTGGAACACAGCCTCGAGGTCCAGAATGGCGAAGCGGAGCATATCATCGCTGAAAAAGCAAACAGCGGAGATTTCATAGCCGTCGTCAGTCCGCTGGGACGTCCGCAATTCCGCCGCTGGCTGACGGGACGATCCATTCGCCATCTCATGGAGACGATCAAAAGGCCGATCCTTTACGTCTCCGAATTTCGATTGCCCCTGAAAAAAATATTGATCAGCATCGGCGGACTCGGGTACGAGGTGGCGGCGGAGAATCTCGCTTTTCAGGTGGCAAAAGCCGTCCAAGCGCAGGTGACGATCATGCACGTGATCCCGCCAACGGATCTTGATTATCCGAGCAGCCGCGATGTGCGCGAACACATGAAGGATCTGGCGCAAACAGATACCCTGCCTGGGCGCGGCTTACGCACCGCTTTGGAGATCGCCCAACAGGCAGGACTGAAAGCGAATGTCACCGCGCGGCAGGGGAATATTGTGGACGAGATTCTGGCGGAGGTTAGGGAGGGGAATTACGATCTGGTTTGCATGGGTTCGCCTCATAGCGCCAGCGGCTTGCGTCAATACTATAGTCCCAACGTGACGGCAGAGATCGCGGAATCGGTGCATTGCCCCGTGTTGACTGTGCGCCATAAACGCGAATAACTATTTTAACCCCGGCGTATATTTATTTTCCCATTCCGAGATCGCGGCGCGGATGGCAGCTTTGATCTCCGCATCCGGCACATCCTCAATTCCCGCGTAGCGGGTTATTCCAACATAAACATTCACGCCGCCTTCGGGCGACTGTGTTAAAAACACACCGCGCTCTTCAAGCGGGGTGCCGACCAAATGGCTCTGAAGGATCGCGTCGATTTGCGAAACCATGCTATTGGCTGGCGCGGAGGGGCGATCATCTTTCGCGATGGTGGGACCTTTCGGCGCGGCGGGCTTGGATTGACCCAGGGGATCGTAGGACTGCGGAGTCGGCTTGAGGGGAGGCGACGCCGGGGCAATGGGAGCAGATGGGGGTATGGGCGGAGGCGGTGGAGTCATCATCGCAGGCGCGGGCTTGCCCTCCAACCATGGGCGCATAAGACTCAACATTTCTATCAATCGTTTTCTTTGATCTGGCGATAGCAGGGAAGTATTTACACGCGCGCCATCAAGGTCGAGAGTCAACATGCCGTTTTCATTTTTGATTCGCAACAATCCGGGGTCGTCCACAGTGACAGGCGTTGCGGCGATGGATGCCAGGTGCGCTTCTGCTTGCGCGATTTTGTCTTTTGCCTCCTTGATCACAACTTCAGCGGAAGTTTCAGCCTCCTTGATTTTTTTGGATGTCCGAAGATTGGAATCAAAAAAGCCGATCACCCATCCAACGAACAGGGCAACGAGCGGGATTAAGACGGGAGCGAAATTCAAACCTTCCATGCTACCTCAATACCTGACACTTCGGGCAATAATGCGTTCCGCGTTGACCAACAACAAGTCTTACAATTTTTGCGCCGCAAACCGGGCAGGGTTTTCCTTCGCGGTCATACACCTGAAAATAATCCTGGAATTCGCCGCCGCGATAGACCCAGTCTATGGATGCGCCGTTGCGGCGGATGCCTTCCTTCAAGATTTTGCGGATCGCTTCACGCAGCGCCTCAGCCTGTTTCGCCGTGATGGAATCGGACGCGGTAAGTGGATGCAGTTTCGCGATGTGCAATGCCTCGTCGGTGTAGATGTTGCCAAGCCCGGCGAGAAAAGTCTGGTCGAGCAATAAGGGCTTGAGGTGGCGGTGTCTTTTATGTAATGCGGCATGAAGCCATTCTGCTGTAAAGTCTTTGCCCAGCGGTTCAGGACCAAGTTTGCCAAGTATCTCTTCGGGATTCGCCGTCAGCCAGACTCGCCCGAATTTACGCGTGTCGTTGAACGCCAGGGATTTATTTCCAGATAATTCTAATACAAGTCTGTCGTGTTTTTCGGGTCGAAGTTTGCTTTCTTTGAGAAGCAAGTCCCCGCTCATACGCAGGTGGATTAAAAGGCTGAACGCTTCGCGTGAAAGATGAAGGATAAAATACTTGGCGCGGCGGCTGACATCTTCAATCTTCTGCCCCTTGATCTGTTCTCTGAATTTTCTGGCTGAAGGCATGGCAAGCGTGCGAGACCAGCGCAGGTCGGCTTCAAGGATCGTTTTGCCGACGAGCTCTGGTTTCAATTTGCGCGCGATGGTTTCAACTTCGGGTAACTCTGGCATAATATTTATATTATCCCGTAGCGAAGCGGAGTGGACGTAGCACAAATGATGCAACACGCAACACAAATATAAATGGGCTCAGCGGCGTCCTCGCCGCCGGGGACGGCGGCTCCAGCAAAGTTATTCATTGAACATTTCGCCCACACTTCGCCCCTCATGTGCGCGGCGGATGACCTCGCCCAGCATGGATGAGATGGTCAGGATCGTAATGCGCCCCTCCAGCGGCTTCATTTTTTCGGTCGGGATGGCAACCGTATCGGTTGTGATAATCTGTTTGATGGGCAATGCCGCCAGTCTCTCCGCCGCATTGTGCGAAAAGAGGGGATGAATGAATGAGAGATATATTTCGCGCGCGCCGTGTTTTTGAACAACGCTGACTGCCTGCGCGATGGAACCGCCGGTATCTACTTCGTCGTCCACGATGATCACGTCGCGATCATTCACGTCGCCGATCAGAGTCAAGGCTTCCGCTTTTGCGTCGTTTCCAATGCGCCGTTTTTCGATGAAGGCGATTGGCACATCCATGTCGAGCGCATAATTCCGCCCCTTCTTGGCAAAGCCCAAGTCTGTAGCGACCACAACCGGGTCTTTCATCTGTTCACGCAGATTTGCCTTGATATGATCGCTGATCATGTGCGAGGCGGTCAACACATCGCCGGGGATCGAGAAGAATCCCTGTATCTGCCCGGCATGAGGGTCGAAGGTCATGTAGCGGTCGGCGCCGGCGATCTCGATCATGTCTGCCACCAGCCGCGCAGTGATGGGCACGCGCGGTTGATCCTTCTTGTCCGAACGCCCATAACACAGGTATGGGATAACTGCCGTAATGCGCGCCGCGGAATCCATGCGGATGGTCTGGATCATGATCAACAATTCCATCAGGTTGTAATGCACGGGCGATGATGTCGTTTGGATAATGTACACATCCTGTCCGCGGGCGCTGCTATTCAATTTAATAAATATATTTTCGTTGGAGAACTGGATCACCTCTCTCGGGCTGATTTGTTGTTCGAGGTAATCGGCGATCTTCTGCGCCAGTTCGGGCGAGCCTGAGCCTGCATATAACTTGATCTCTCCATACATTTTCATATCATGGTGAAGATGTTGTGACATCTCTCTCCTTAGCTCCCGCTCTGCTCGATGCGGGAGCGGGGCAGGGGGTGAGGGGCGTTCCCGTTCAACAGGTACTTGACTGCTTCATGGGGCGACAGGCTTCTATTTAATACTTTTTCAACGACTTCATTATATTTCGCTTGCGGGATGTTCTCAATGAATCGACTCATCAACGCGTCCCGGATGAACGTATCCAACTCGGACTCCAGCCTGGCGCGGTCTCGAGCGGCCCTATCCCCGCTTTGACGCAGATGCGCCGTGTGCCTTGCAATGGACTCCGCCAACTCTGTAATTCCTTTGCCTTCTGTGGCAACCGTCTTATTGATGGGTGGAATCCATAAGTTTGGCATGTCGCTCTGAGTAGCGGCTGTTGACATGTTCTGCCCATGATGGCGAACAACGCGTTTTGCGCCTTGCGCAGGGTGGGCAAGTTCAAGCATGGAGCGAAGCGCCCGTTCCGTAATTTCCACGCCGGGGCGATCCGCTTTGTTGATAACCAGCACGTCTGCGATTTCCAAAATCCCGGCTTTGATAGCTTGAATGTCGTCGCCGAGACCGGGCGCTTCGACGACAATGGTCGTGTGCGCCAGGCGCACGATGTCCACTTCGCTTTGCCCCGCGCCGACGGTTTCGATGATGACGATCTCAAAGCCTGCGGCATCGAAGACTTGCGCGAACGAAGCGGTTGTTTGCGCGATGCCTCCAAGCGAACCGCGCGTAGCCATCGAACGGATGAAGACTCCGTCATCGCCTGAAAGGTCGCGCATACGCACGCGGTCCCCTAGCACCGCTCCGCCCGTGAACGGGCTCGATGGATCCACTGCAATGATGGCAATTCTTTTACGCGAAGCGTCGTTTTTTCGGTAGTGCAAAGCAAGTTGATTGACTAGCGAAGATTTCCCAGTCCCTGGCGCGCCAGTTACGCCGATGAGATGCGCCGTGCCTGTATATTGAAAAAGTTCTGCAAGCGCGGCGCGTCCTTCAGCTGAATCGTTTTCCACCTGAGTTAACAAGCGCGATATGGAGAGGCGGTTGCCCTCGAGAACGGAATTGGTTACAGAAGTTGATTTCATTCTTTTGCTAAAACATTTGCGGTTGTTTAATCTGGGAAGTTTGTGTAAAGAGTTTTAACTTGTTCAGAATACTGGTTTTGATGGGACGTTTGTCATCCCAAAAAATCAGGGTCGATAAAAATTTCTGTGCGTCCGGTGTAAGGAGAAAGTCTAAAGTTTTTTCAGCATCTCCATAGTTTCCGAAACTCAAGAAATAAACTGTATCATCAAAAACAACAGGCTTACTTTGTATTTGTCCAACCAACCGAAAATTCAAGTTTTTATACAACCCGCAAATCGCAATTTTCCATGGAGTAAATGTATAAGCGCCAACTCCAAAGATTGAATAACGCGGATTGCTTTGATAAATTTTGCTTTTACGCGAATCCAAATAACTTGCATGGTTTTCAAGATATACCCATGTTTTGGGAGCAATTGTTTTGATTGGCTTGGTAGGTTCTCCAACCGTTTTTTGCGGTACTAGCATAAACCGATTGGTTTTTGAAACCCGATCATTTGATACATCAGAACCTTTTAGTAATGGATAAATAAAATCAGGCTCAATATTTACAAGTTCGTTCAATCCATTGAATAACTTTCCGTCTTTTTCGGTTAGCTCCATGATTTCAGAGCAATCATGTTTTATTCCCGAGCGCCATTTTTTGCTGGAACTACCTAACAAGTGGTTTAGTTTTTCGAAAGTGTCCAAATCTCTGACCGTCATTCCATGCCGATGACCAACACGATAGTGGGTCTGGCCGGACAACGAATCGAAAACGTCGTAGTCATAATAATGCAAATTTGGGTCGAAGCGGCAATACAATAAGCAAGCATCTACAGCCGCGCCAAAATGTTTCATAGCATCAATGCGATAAATCGCTGAGTAAGATAACCCCGTTTTTGTTTTATGGAGATGGCTTATCATTTTTCTCGCCACAGATGTTTTGACTAGCATTGCAAGATAACCCGAACGACGTTGAAACCAATCACCGACCTTGATGAGCATGAATTCGGAAATATCGAAATTGCTCTTACCAGTCATGGCATCGAAGCCGCTGTGGTTTTGAAAATTCGTTTTATTGGGTAAGTTCGAGCCGCCAATCATTCCTTGTGTTGTATTTGTGACCCAGGGGAAATTTCCAAGAACAAGGATTTCCCCGTTCAATTCTTTTAGCAGTTTGTTCCAGTTGAACTTGAAAAAATCACCTTCCCTTATATCAAGTTTTTTTGCTTGATATAAGGTTTTGCTTCTGATTATTAATTCAGATATATATTCAGAGTTAACTTCGACACCAATAAGTCCCTGAACGCTCGTAAATGCTTTAGCCGCAGATTCCAAAAATGTACCAAGCCCACAGGTTGGTTCAATAATGTAATCTGGTAAAACTCCGAGTTCTGTCAGTTTCTGGCAAACAGAATCTGCAAGCTCCTTTGGCGTTTGAAAGTCTCCAAACTCAATTTTTTTGCTTTTCTCGATATTAATCATCATTTTGCTCGATAAACTAAACTGACACCTTCTTCAGACCCTGCTTGCTCGATCACCCTGGAATATTGCAGTCGCCATTGCAAAGCATTTGAAATTGTGAGAAAGCCTATTTTGGGTCGTTTGGATAGAATTTCATTGGCAAGTTTCTTCGCTTCATCTTCATCCAATATGGGCAGGTTTTGTCAAACATGAGCGCCATCAAATCATCTTTATTGCCATCGTTTTCCAAAATATCTATCAACCCTTTTGTCATTTGAAAATCAGCAGTTCTGTCAGAGTCTACAAATATCGTATGCAAAATATTCAAGGCCGCCTTTCTCGATTTGGCATGATCAGTCTTTTTGTAGACAAAAATCAAAAGCGAATACCCCAAACCATAAATTTTTTGCCGCGCGGATTTGAAAGGGCAGGATGATTGCGGCTGGTTAATGATTGTCACTTTCATATCCACCTGCAAGCCGGGGAAATCAATTCCGCTTGCAGAATTTCCTTCCTCAAAGTCATATTTGCTTCTCAAATAATTCTTGAACTTATGCTCCAGATATGTGCCGACTGCCTTACCATCAGTTATCCCAAACAGACTTTTTTCCTTATGGCGCGACTCTAAACGGGAAAATTCCTGCGCTTCTCGTTTCAAAACTTCGATGGTCAATCTGGGCATCATGATCTCTGATTGGAATAAACGAAACACGCAACAAGCATGATCTTCACTTCACTGCCTCACGCACATCTTTGATAATGTCGTCCGTGGATGCGCCGGGACCGAAGATGCCTGTAATGCCCATCTCTTTCAAGCGCGGCATGTCTTCATCGGGAACAATGCCCCCAATAAAAACCTTGACATTCTCCTGCCCGTTGGCTTTGAGAAGTTCCATGATGCGCGGGGCGAGCGCCATGTGCGCGCCCGAAAGGATGGAAAGTCCCACGACATCCACGTCTTCCTGGAGCGCGGCTTCGGCGATCATTTCGGGAGTCTGCCGCAAGCCGGTGTAAATGACTTCCATGCCGGCATCGCGCAAAGCGCGCGCGACGACCTTTGCGCCGCGGTCATGTCCATCGAGTCCTGGCTTGGCAACGAGCACACGGATCTTTTTATCTGTCATGGATTCCTCTGTGAGTGAATTCTGTTGTGATTATACTATGACGATAGACGCGCCCAAAATACGCTTTTCAATTCATCAATTCGCAACGACACTGAAATTTCCACTGCCCTGTTGTGAGTCAGGTCATCAATAAAATATGCTATACTTTGCCCATGCAATCGCGATCTGATTGGTCTAAGTGGGCTGAATCATTACGTCGCCTCAAATTGGATGGATTTGCCGCCTTTCTGCTCGAAGCGGGAGGACCTTTATCTATCATAGGCGCCCAGGCGATCTACGCAAGTCAGCCTTTTTTCGGTGGGGATAAATTAAATCCGCTTGCTCACATGTTGGAAGAAGATGAAGAAGCGCAAGCCTTTGCCCAATATTTACGCCGGGAGGAATCTTGACGATGGCTCTAGGTCTGCTCGTTTTTGCGGCGGTACTTTTGCTGGCGCTCACTTTTTTGCGGCGAAGATCTCCCGCCACTCTGCGTCCCATCGCTGCATATGAGCGCCTCAATCGCTCCGTGGGACTCGCGGTTGAGAACGGCACGCGCCTGCACATCTCGCTTGGACGCGGCAGCCTCTTCACCGCCCGCGGCGGCTCGGCATTGGCTGGCCTTGCCATGTTGCGGCGACTTGCTGAACGCACGTCGGTCAGTGATCGTCCGCCTATTGTCACGTCCGGGGATGCTTCGCTTGCCATTCTTTCCCAGGACACTCTGCAATCAGGCTACCGCGCGGCGGGAGCGGAGGATCAATACCGCCTCAGCACCGGACGTTTGATTGGTCTCTCACCCTTTGCCTACGCAGCAGGGACGGTCCCCGTGATGCGCGATGAATACGTTTCAACGAATGTCATTATGGGAGATTTTGGCGCGGAGTCCGCGTTGTTAGCGGACGCGGCAGAACGCGAAAACACGAACTTGATCGCGGCAAGCGATAACCTTTCCGCGCAATCCGTATTCTACGTATCCGCACAAGATCCGCTGATAGGAGAGGAATTGTTCGCCGCGGGCGCGTACGTGGGAGCGGGCGCTTCGCACGAAGCCAGTTTGAACGCGCAGGATATTTTGCGCTGGCTGATCATACTTGCCATCCTCATCGGTTCCGGCTTGAAGATATTGAGAGTCATCTAATGCGTGTGTTCACGGCAGCCTTTGCCATTGCTTCTGGAATAGTCGTCCTGCTGGGTTATTTCTTCCCGATAGAGCAATTAAGACTGCGATTGACCGATTGGGCAATCATCATCGCCGGCATGGCTGTGTTGATCGGCGTCTACAATCTTGTGGCAGTCCAAATGGCAAAGATTCGCGCGCGGCAAAAGGGCAGTATCTACGGCGCATTGCTGGTCTTATCGCTCATCATCACATTTGGGTTTGGCCTAATGTTGGGACCCGAAAATCCTTTTATACGACTGGCAATGGATGCGGTCATCTTCCCCGTGGAAGCCTCGCTCATGGCGATCCTGACGGTGACGCTGGTCTATGCCAGCATTCGCCTTCTGCGTCGCCGCGTAGATGTAATGACTGTGCTGTTCCTCCTGAGCGCGGTCCTATTCCTGCTTGCCATCATGCCCACGCCTTTTGATTCCACCCAGAGCGTTTGGGCTATTATTCAATCTTTCATCATTCAATTTGCGGGGATGTTCTCACGCGGCGGAGCGCGCGGCTTGTTGATCGGCATCTCTTTGGGAACTTTATTGACGGGTTTGCGTGTGCTGTTTGGCATTGACCGTCCGTATGGGGGGAATTAAGCATGGCTGACATTCTCTGTCCCAATTGCAAAAAGAATAACCCGGACTTTCTCGATCGCTGCCAGTTCTGCCAGACTCCGCTCAAGCCTGAGGCTATGGTGCAGATTGGTCAAAGCCCCACAAAGAAAGGCACGGGTGAACTTGAGGAAGCCCTTCCGGAATGGCTGAGGGATGCCCGCCAACAGTCGAGAGAATCAGCCGCCGCCGATGACGTTCAATCGGCCTCCCAGCCCAAAGTCCAGAAGGATGAAGTGCCCGATCTTTTAGCCGGTCTCGCCTCCCAAACGCAGCGCGCCGATGACGATGAAGTCCCCGATTGGCTGGCAAGCATCAATCCCGTAGCAAAGCCGAAGCCACCTGCGCCTTCAACCCCTGAACCTGAATCGGATTTTTTCGCGCAGTTCAATAAAACCGCATCTGAACCAGCCGACACGCTGGTTGAAGAACCCGCAGAAAAGAATGTTCCAGCGCCCGCGCCGAAGGACGAATTGTCCGAGTGGTTTTCTCAAGCCTCCGAGCAACCCGCTCGCCCTGTTTCGTTCGAGCCTCCTGCATCGCAGGATGATATGGGTTGGATGAAAAATCTTGATTCTTCTGCCGCCCCTGTGCCGGAGCCCGCTCCCAAAGAGGCAGAAGATCTGAGCTGGCTTCATAATCTGGAAGCCTCGTCCAAACAAGGTTTTGAAACTTCAACGCCGCAGCAGGACATGGGATGGATGGCAAACTTTGAAACGCCAGCCATTCCTTCACAGCCCTCTGCGCCCAAAGAAGATTTGAGTTGGCTTGATAATCTCGGTGGAACCTCAATGCCTCCACAATCCACCCCTTCACTGCCCTCCGCGCCTCAAGAAGATTTGAGTTGGCTTAATGATCTTGGAGGAGCCTCAGCACCATCACCACATTCACCTTCGCGAACCCCAACGCCACAAGAGGATTTGAGTTGGTTGAATAACCTCGGTGGAACACCAGAACCTTTACCACAAACCCCCGCTCAACCCCCCGCGCCCCAGGAAGATTTGAGTTGGCTCAATAGCCTTGGCGGAGAATCAGGGTCGTTGCCAGCCCCGTCTTTATCAGAATCAGCGCCCGCGTCGCAGGATGACTCAGACTGGTTAAAGAATATGGAAGGGCAGGCAGGCGCATTGCCCGCAATTGAATCTATTTCTCCGCGTCACACTGCGCCTCTCAGTGAGGAGGCTGAAGCCTCCATGCCTGATTGGCTCAAGAGCGCAACCGAGGAACCATCCATGCCTATGGGGGTCGAAGCGCTGGATCAGTTCCGCGATATATACCAGCCGCCTGCGACTCAACAACCAGCGGAAGACCTTTTATCGTGGATGGATTCTCCGCAAGAGTCAAAACAAGTGGATGAAGAACCGCTTCTTTCCTCACCTGAGCCTGCCACCGTTGACGCGAGTCTTTTCGCTCCTTCAAGCGACTCTTCAACCCTCGCCAGCCAGGATGTAGATTCCCTGCTCTCGATGGAAATGCCGGATTGGCTCTCGCGTCCGGACCCGGGCGCCGCTGGAGCCTCCTCACAAGAGAGTGCCACTCCAACCATCGAAGGAGTTGGGGCGCTTTCTCCCGTAGACTTGCCATCCTGGGTGCAAGCCATGCGGCCCATGGAGTCGGTGGTCTCTGAAGCCGCGCCCAGCATCGAAGACCAGCCGACCGAGAGAGATGGTCCGCTGGCTGGGCTGCGCGGATTAATACCAATCGCGCCTATTGGTTCAGCCCGCAGACCGAAGTCCATTTCCCTAAAACTACAGGCAACGGATGAACAACAGGCAAGCGCCGCGCTATTGGAACAGGTCATGGCTGGTGAAACCGCCCCGCGCGCCATCATTGACTCGTCGTTGGTTATGTCACAGCGCGCCTTGCGCTGGGCGTTGAGCGGATTGATTTTGGTTGTGCTTGGCGCGATGACTTTCCTTCACACACAGATAATGCCTGTCTTTGTCTCTGGGATTCAGGCGGTTGATATAAACAACATATCCAACGTTATTCTGAATATGCCGGAGCGCGCGCCTGTTCTCTTGGTTATTGATTTTGAACCATCCCTGGCAGGTGAAATGGAGGCGGCAAGCGGGCCCCTGTTGGATCAAATGGTCTTGTTGCGTCATCCGCGCCTGTTGTTCCTTTCCACCTCCCCGAATGGTTCCGCCCTGGTTGACCGCCTGCTGTCTGCCACAAACATCAACAAGCCAGCCCCCGAGGGACTGGGTTATAACGCGGGAGAACATTACTTCAATCTAGGGTATCTGCCCGGCGGCGCGGCGGGAGCGCTTGAATTTGTAGAGTCGCCAAAGTCTGCAATGCCTTCTGCAAATGTGGAAAAACTTTCTGAATTTGCCGCAGTCATTGTCTTGACTGACCATGCTGAATCGGGACGCGTTTGGGTGGAACAGTTGGGCGCATTGAAACAAGTTGATCCAACTTTGACTAACCTACCACTGCTCATGGTATCGAGCGCTCAAGCAGGCCCTTTGCTTCAGCCTTATGTTGCCTCGCGTCAGATCACCGGCATGGTCAGCGGGCTTTCAGATGCCGCAAGATATGAGTTCATAAATAACAGCAGGCCCGGGATTGCGCGCTCCTATTGGGATGCGTTCGGCGTGGGATTGATGATCGCCATTGCCTCCATCATGATCGGCAGTCTGTGGAGTCTTTTCATGGGGCTGCGCGACCGCCGCGCCGAGACTGAACAGGGATAGGACAGATGCCGATTGGTTTGACCTCCGCGCTCGTCGGTCTCATCCTCACGCTGATGATCTTCAGTTATTTAATTGGCGATAATCCTTTGTTCCGCGTCGCTGTCTATATTTTCATCGGCGTTTCATCCGGTTATGCGGCAACCGTCGTCTGGCATTATGTGCTTGTCCCAAAATTATTCGAGCCATTGAAAACCGGCGACGCAAATCAATTGTTATTAATGGTGATTCCCCTGATCCTTTGCATTTCATTGCTTGCCAAACTCGCGCCGCGTATTTCATGGATCGGAAATTTTGCCATGGCAGTACTCGTCGGTGTGGGCGCGGCGGCGGCCATTGGTGGGGCGTTACTCGGAACTTTGACCCCGCAGGTTCAGGCTTCGATAGAGGCGTTTGATCTAAGCGGTGGGAGCGCATTCACCAAATTATTCGAGGGGACTGTTATGCTTGTGGGAACAGTTACCACGCTGGCATCCTTCCATTTCAGCGCGGGACGCGCGCCAGACGGAACCCCCAAGCGCAACCGCATTCTTGAGATCGTCGCGTGGCTTGGGCGACTCTTCATTGCCATCACCTTCGGCGTGCTGTTTGCAGGTGTTTATATGGCGGCGCTGACCGCCATGCTCGAACGCCTGAGCTCCATCATCACTTTCTTCAGATAACTGATTGGTCTATAGATTATGCCTGCATCGCTGGTACAAAACGAATCCATCCTGGCAATTGACGTCGGCGCGGCGGTGACGCGCGCGGTGATGTTCGATGTGGTCGAAGGCGTGTATCGCTTCGTCGCCTCGGGACAGGCGCCTTCCACTGCCGAAGCGCCGTTCAAGAATATTGGCATCGGCGTGCGCGAAGCGATCGTCAATTTGCAGAATATTATGGGCACGACACTGCTGGGAACGCAGGACAACAATTTGATCGCGCCTGCCCAGCCCGACGGTACGGGCGTGGATGTGGTCGTCGCGACGGTCTCTGCGGGACCGGTTGTGAAAACGGTTGTCGTGGGATTGCTCTCGGACGTTTCAGTGCAGAGCGCGCGGCGCCTGGCGGAGTCAACCTACAGCCGCGTTGTGGAAACGCTCGATCTTTCCGACCATCGCAAGCCGGATCAGCAGATGGATAGCATCGTTCGTTCGAGACCCGATCTTGTGGTACTCGCGGGCGGGACCGACGGCGGCGCCTCGCGTTCGATCCAGAAAATGCTGGAAGCAGTGGGCCTGGCTTGTTATTTGATGCCGATGGAAAAACGCCCGATGATCTTATATGCGGGGAATCAAAAACTTGCCGGCGATGTGCAGGAATTACTCGGCGGCCATGCAGGCAAATTGGAGATCAGTTACAACGTTCGCCCCTCGCTCGAAACGGAGGATCTTGCGCCCGCCAGTCATGAACTTGCTTCGCTTGTTATGAAAATTCGCCAGAGACAGATCAAGGGCATGGATGAGTTGAATCTCTGGGCGGCGGGAAACGTCCTGCCGACCGCGTACGCGCAGGGACGCATGATCCGCTTCCTGAGCAAGTTGTACGAATCCACGCGCGGTTTGTTATGCGTGAATGTGGGCGCCTCGGCTGCAACGATTGCCGCGGGCTTTGCAGGTGAACTCACCTTGGGAGTGTATCCGCAGTTTGGGCTGGGGGAGAATTTGGCTGGCATACTGCAGCATACCGAAATCGAAGATATCATGCGCTGGCTGCAACTCGATATTTCACCGAACACATTGCGTGAGTATTTATTCCAGAAATCCTTATATCCCTCCGCCATCCCTGCAACGGTGGACGAGCAAGCCATCACGCAGGCGATTGCGCGGCAGGCTTTGTATCTCTCGGTGCGAACCGCGCAAAAGGATTTTCCTGCCGTCGCTCACGCGGCGCGGACCGACCTGATGCCGCCCCTCGACCTGATCATCGGCGGCGGCGGCGCGGTGAGCGACGCAACGTCGCTCGGACAAAGCCTCTTGCTATTGCTGGACGCAATCCAACCCGTCGGCATCATGCCGATCCTGCTCGACCAGAATAATTTATTGCCACTGCTCGGCGTTGCCGCATCGCGCAATCAATATGTGCCGGTGCAGATCGTTGAGTCGGGAGCATTCATTGGTTTGGGAACGGTCATCTCCGTAATCGCTTCCGCGAATTACGGTGACCAGGTGGTGCGCGCAAAATTGACTTATGCCGATGGAACGGAAGCGCGCGCGGACGTCAAGTTTGGGGGATTGGAAATCCTGCCCCTCGCAACGGGGGAGAGCGCGCGTTTGAGTTTGCAACCGCTTCGGCGTGCGGACGCAGGCCTGGGCGCGGGAAGAAGCGGCGTGGTCCCGGTGAACGGAGGCGCGCTGGGCGTCATCATCGACGCGCGCGGGCGTCCGCTTCAACTTCCGAGCGATCCCGTGCGGCGGCGTGAACTGATCAAGAAATGGTATTACACGGTGGGAGGTTAAGATGCTTGCTCCCATGCTTCATATCCTGCCGCTGACGACGATCGTACGTGAACGCCTCTTGCCTGTGGCGGGCAAAGTGAACGCACATTTGAACCAGCGCGTCAACCCGACGGACGTGGTCGCCGAAGCGAGTTTTGCCCGGGAGCATGTTCTCCTGGATGTGGCGCGCACGTTCGGCGTTTCCGCGAATGTTGCGGATAAGATGATCAAAGTGAATCAAGGCGACCGTTTGACGCAGGGCGCGCTGGTGGCGGATACGGGAGGCATGTTCTCGCGTTCGATCAAGGCGCCGCGCGCCGGGCGCGTAATGGTTGCAGGCAGCGGGCAGGTATTGATGGAAGTCGGCGACGCGCGCATCGAACTGCGCGCCGGACTGCCCGGCATGGTGATTCGAGTGATCCCCGAACAAGGCGTTGTGATCCGCACTGCGGGCGCGCTGGTTCAGGGCGTGTGGGGCAACGGACGCATTGATAATGGCTTGATGGTGAATTTAATGAAAAAGCCGGACGACATCCTTACGGCGGATCAACTTGACGTCAGCCTGCGCGGTTCCGTTATCCTTGGCGGTCACGTGCGCGACGCGGATACGCTACGTGCCGCGGCTGAACTGCCTGTGCGCGGGTTGTTCATTTCGAGTCTGCTTTCACCGTTGATCGTTTCCGCGTATCAGATGCGTTATCCCATCCTGGCGCTGGACGGTTTCGGGGCGATGCCGATGAACTCAGCCGCGTTCAAATTGTTGACGACCAACGACAAACGCGAAGCGACAGTGAACGCCGAGCATCTCGATCGTTATAGCGGACACAAGCCTGAGGTAATCATTCCCTTGCCCGTTTCAACCGAACCCGAGGAGCCAAACGATTACGAAACATTCGCTGTGGGGCAAACCGTGCGTATGCGCCGCCCGCCGAACGCGGGGATGATCGGCGCGATCACAAACCTGCGTGCCGGACTCAGCGTGTTGCCCAGTGGTTTACGCGCCCGCGCGGCGGACGTGAAACTTGAAAACGGCGAGACCGCGCTCGTGCCTTTGGTAAATTTGGAAGTTGTGGGATAATATTTCTTAATTATGTCATTGCCGCCTGGTCTCGACACGCTTCGCTACTCGACCAACAGCGGCCGCTAAGAAACGAGGAGTTCAAAATCCTTTGCCACGAATTACACGAATTTTCACGAATTGTTTAAAAGGTTCGCGCGAATTCGCGAAATTCGCGGCTGATGGGCTTGGTTCTTTGTCTCGACAACCATCGCTTTGAGCAGCGGCCCTTTCCGCTGTGATCTTACTCAGAATGACACATTGAAGTTGAGGAGAATGCGCCATGACAGCATATGACAGCAACGATAACATGAATTTTGACGATTCCACCCCGCCGGAGGAATCCAGTAACCGAACGTTTCTGATCGCGGCAGGCGTTCTCGGCGGGCTTGTTTTTCTTGCCCTGCTCTGCCTGGTTGCGTATTTCTTCCTCTCAAACAGCTCGAACCAACAAGCCGACCAAACCGCGCAGGCGCAAGGCACGCAACAAGCCGCGACCATCGCGGCGGGATTAACCGAAACTGCCGTCGCGCAAGCCCTCACCCAAACCGCGGCTGTGACAAATACCGTTCAGCCCAGCGATACGCCCGTCATCGCCCAGGCGACCTCAACCTTCACTGTAACGCCCGATCCTGCCACCGCCACCGTAGCCGCGGCATTCACTCAAATCGCCAACTCCACCCAAACGATCATTCCCACATCCACGGCGTTGCCGAACACTGGCTTCATGGACGATGTCGGCGCACCGGGCTTGATCTTGATGGCTCTGGCGCTTGTGGTTGTGATTTTCCTTGTGAGAAGGTTGAGAGCAGTTCCGACGAGATGATGTAAATTGTCGAATGGAATAGACCCTAAAGGTTGCGAAATCTTTTGGGTCTATTTTGTTGTTCTCAGTGAAAATTATCAAATCCTTCTCACCACCAATACTCCCTCACCAAGCATTGACCGCGAACGCCGCGCCTTTTTTCCCTTCCATTACCATTGACCCTACCCTCCCTTCGCCAGCAATTCTTTGTGCCATATCTAATCTCCACTGGGAAAAGGCAAGACGATAAGTAGGGCGATTATATTATGAATAAGACCCAAAGATTTTGCCTCTCCAGATGGGGTATTATAATAGATGGACTAATTCAATATGAACCGCAACCAAAAAGCAATGCTGAGGTCCCGATGAGTACATTCAAGATCGAAGGCGCGAAAATCATTGATTGGCTGATTCCTGAATTCAAATGGGAGGCATTGGATTCCCCTAGATCCGAAAAGGTCTTCGAAAAGTTGCTGAGCGCTGATCTGCCGGGGGACGAGACCATGGATTACATCAAAAACAGAAAACCCAAAATTGGATTTCACAAGCAATACAAGAGCGGAGGGGGATGGACGCTTTTTGGAAATATCACACTGTCCCCAGGCGATGATCCTTTTGATCCTTATGTATTATCCCTGATCATCCATGAGACGTTTCACCTGAAACAATCGCTTCTGATGCGCCTCTCCATGCAGGGTGAACTACGCGCCTGGCAATACCAAAAGCGGACCTATCCAGAAATAGCCAGGACAAAGGGAAAGGCGATAGGCACGAAGGATGAGGCGTACAGTAAAGTAAGAGAAACGAATGAATTTTGGGAGGAGCTTTCAAGCCAATCCCCTGCCCCCGGTAAGGACTTGGAAAAGGACAAGCTGTGATGCAAAATATCTCAAAGGGTTATCGATCCGATTCACTACCGCTTTATCCGCTCCCGCAGGAAATTGGATTTTGTTTGCGGCAGGGAAGGATCAAGGACGCCATCGACACGATACTGAAGCTGGTAAAAGCTGCCTCGGATGGGTAATTATGGGCGAAAGTATGTTTGTATGAGATACCTTAACTACGCCTCATCTCCCGTCGCCTTCAAATCTCTCAGCAACCTCTCAAACGCCTTCCTCAATTTCGATCTTGTGTCTCCCACGCTTTTCCAAGGGCTAGCTTCAACCTTTCTAGCAGCATTAGGTAATACCATCGGTCAACAGACCTACCGCCACAATAATTACAGCAAGCCCCCACCATGGATGGTCTTGGGACATCAGGGCTGCCCCACTCGCGATACAAATTCCATATAAAACCATATTCAAAAGGGAAGCTTTTCGATCCTTTGCCATGTAAATTGCCAGTTCCTCCCCGTCAACCTTATCCGAAAATGCATTACAGACAAAACCCGTCTGCGCGCCTATCGCCAAACCCCACCATGGATGATTTTGCTGCACTAGGAAAATGATTGCGGTAAGTCCTATTGCATATAGGACCGCAGAAAACAACGTTGGGTTTGTAGCAAGTTTTTTATCTATTGAGTCTTGTGAATTTCCCATTGTTTGCGTTACTCCAACGAAAATAATTACCATTCCCCACCAAAAATGATTGGTTGCCATCAATTGAGCTGCGCCTAGTATAGATACAAGGACAAACAGGAAACGGGCGCCTTCAGTAATCATTTGTCATCCTCCTTGCTCAAGATTTACATCAGGATTAACGCCGAAGTTCGGCCTGGAACGCCCAATAAACAGTATAGAGCAAAGCGAGCGCGTTCAGCGAAACTAAAATAATTTCTAGGGGAGAAATCAAACCGTAGATTCAAGTATGAAGTGCAACTTTGCAGGCAGCCAAAAGAGATAAGCT
>CAZIYY010000047.1:0-9184 GCA_964543585.1 uncultured Anaerolinea sp.
GTTCGAACTAAAATCAAGACATTAATCCTGTCCACTTTTTCAGGGCAAGATCAATATTTGGAATGATCATTTTCACTTTAACTTGCGGATTTGGGGGAGATGTCCGAAGGACAGAGGGGAGAGGGGATCAGAAGCCACCAGAAGGCTTATCCACTTCGTAGACTCCGCCCACGCCTGCCCTGAGCCGAGTCGAACGGTAAAGGGTCTTGCTTCCATCGGGTTTGATTTTCTTCACGAGGTTGCCGTCACCGTCATAGACAAAGGTTGTCGTTTGCCCGCTGACTGCAACAGAAATTAATCGGTTCTCGGCGTCGAAGGTCTGGGTATATGTTAATCCGCCTTCGACGCGCGTGGCAGAAACAGGGCATCTGGCTTTGGAGTATGGTGATAAAATTATAGCAGACAATAAAAGTTTAAACTTGAGAAGGAGATACGATGTATATCGACCCAAACACAGGCGGTGTCCTGTTCCAATTTCTGGCGGGGGCTTTGGTGGCTGTATCGGGCGTGTTGTTCGTCTTTTCGCGCCAGATCCGGGAGTGGGTTGCGCGCCTGCGCCGACGCGCCCGCAAGGACGAGGAAGATACTCAAAATTAGTTCACCGCCTGCATGAAGACCCTCATCCTGGGGTTTGACTCATTCGACCCCGCCATCTTTGAAGAGATGTCGGGGAAGAATCAATTACCCAATCTTGAGAAATTTAATCAGGGCGGCTACTCGCGTTTGGATGTATGTTCTCCCCCGCAGACCGAAGTGTCGTGGACGTGTATCGCAACGGGCGCGGACCCAGGCGGACATGGCATCTTCGATTTTGTGCACCGCGATCCTTCGACGTATATCCCTTACGTTTCCATTCTGCCAACGCGTAAAGGCACGCTGGGCGAACAGTTTATTCCGCCTTATACAGCCAAAACATTTTTCGAGGAAGCCTCCGAGTTGGGTTATCCCGCCACTGCATTGTGGTGGCCCGCCATGTTCCCGGCGCGCCCCGAATTACCCGTGATGACTCTGCCGGGGCTTGGCACGCCCGATATTCGCGGTCAACTGGGAGTGGGTACATTATTTTCAACCGAAGCCGAAGAGAAAAAAAAGGTCAGGGTGGTGAAACTGGAATCAGCCGGCGTCCTCGCGACGGATCGCTATCAGGCTGACCTGCCGGGTCCCAACGTGCCGGGCAAGTCCGGTCCGCGTTCCATCACATTGCCTCTCATCTTGGATGTGTTGGATGACGATAGAGCAAGTCTAACAATCGATGGGAGGAAGATCCAATTACGCGTGGGTGAATGGAGCGAAATCCTTGAGTTGCGATTCAAGGCAGGTATGTTGTTTACCATTCACGCAATTACGCGGGTGATATTGACAAACACACACGGGGTGATTCGCTTCTACGTCCTGCCTTTGCAGATTCATCCCCTTCATTCAACGTGGCATTACTCGTCATCCAAGTCGTTTGCCAAAAAATTATGGAACGAGGTTGGACCTTATCTCACTCTCGGCTGGCCCCAGGATACAACCGGGCTGGAGGATGGCTGTATCACCGATGAACAGTTCCTGGCATTGTGCCAGGATATCTTTGATCGGAGAATTAAAATCCTGTATTACTTATTGGATGATTTCAAGGAAGGCGTCCTCGCAAGTATTTTCGATTGTTTGGACCGTGTGCAGCACATGTTCTTCCATGATCGGCAGGATGTGGTGCGCGATTGGTACAAGCGACTGGATCGCTTCGTGGGCGATGTTCAGGCGAAAATATCAGGCTGGGACGACAAGCATCGTTTCCTTGTGATGTCCGATCATGGGTTCAGCGATTTCAGGAATAAAGTCCATTTGAATCGCTGGCTGTTGGAAAAGGGTTATCTGACATTCACAAACAATGCCTCATCCGGCGACCTGACAAACGTGGATTGGGAAAAGAGCCGCGCCTATTCCGTCGGCTTGAACAGCATCTATCTAAACGTTCAGGGACGCGAGGGCAAAGGGAGCGTGCCCGCCGACGCCATCGAGAATATATTGGCGGAGATAAAAGACAAGTTATTGGATTGGAAGGATGCGAATGGAAATGCGGTCGTGGATAAAGCGCGCCTCAAGCACGAAGTTTACTCCGGTCCCTACACCCGCTTCGGACCCGACCTTGTAGTTGGCTACGCGGCTGGATACCGTTCCTCCGCTGAGACCGGTCTCGGCAAAATCCCCGAAGAGGTCATGGAGCCTAATCACGATCATTGGGGCGCCGATCATTGCATGGACGCGGATATTGTCCCCGGCGTGATTTTTGCCAATCGCGACCTGCGGGATTTTGGGAAAATTTCATTCCGGGATATTCCTTTTTTGGCGATTGGAAAACATCTTGACCAGTCCCACATCAAGCCGCCATCCCAATCGGATCGTCAGGGACAAAAAGATCTTGAAGAAAGATTGAAAGGTCTTGGATACCTGTAGTGAACAAACTTTTTTCAGGTTTTGGCAAAAAAAATATATCGAGCAAGCCAATTATCGTTATCTCCGGTCTTCCCAGATCTGGCACTTCAATGATGATGAAGATGCTCATTGAGGGAGGCTTGCCGGGTGTTACCGATGAAATCCGCCGCGCAGATGACGATAACCCAAATGGCTACTTTGAACTCGAAACTGTAAAGCAATTGCCTGAAGGAAACTTCAGTTGGCTTCAGGATGCAAACGGCAAGGTGACCAAGGTAATATCGTCGTTATTGGAATATCTGCCTGCAGGGTATTCCTATAAAATCATTTTTATGGAACGTGAGATCAGGGAAATCCTGGCTTCCCAGCAGAAGATGCTGACGAACAGGAACGAAGCATCCAATGTGGATGACGCCGAGATGGAGCGGCAATTTCAAGGTCATCTGGCGGCGGTCAAAGCCTGGCTTATTCGTCAAACGAATATTGAAGTTTTATACGTAAACTTCAATGCGCTCATGGCTGATCCCGAACCTTTCTGTCATCGCATTGCCAAGTTTATTGGCACCCCATTAAATGTTACTCGTATGCTCGCCGTTCCAAGCGAGGGGTTATACCGGAATCGCGTCATTGTTGAACGCAAATAGGTCGGGGTATGGTAAGGCGTTTGCAGATATAATTTCACTCAATGTGCGACTCTTTTCCAAAAACCCGTTTTTCTGGACGCTGAAAACGCTGATAGCGCTGATTCGAAAAGAAAAATCTGCGTTTTCTGCGTTCATCTGCGTCCCGCGAAGATAAAAAGTGTAGTTGCGCATTAGGTATAATTTCATCCTAGGATGACAATTGAACTCGTTGACTAGCCTCAAAATACAAAGATACTCCAAACAGGGACTCTGGTCCCTCTTCCTGATGTGCGCCTTCCCGATCCATCTATGGACGCTTATTCTGGCATTCAGGGATATATCCTGGGTAAGCGCGCGCACGAACTTGTGGGATGCCATTGGGGTGGTTTCCTATGGAATGGTCTTTGCTTTTA
Organism: uncultured Anaerolinea sp.; assembly: GCA_964543585.1. Lineage (GTDB taxonomy): Bacteria > Chloroflexota > Anaerolineae > Anaerolineales > Villigracilaceae > Defluviilinea. The sequence goes on from CAZIYY010000047.1 coordinate 3,455, forward strand.
TCGAGAGCATGATAGTCTTTGGGGTGGCGGGGTTGTTGGGATTGTTGGTTTCCACGAAGTGGAATGAGGAACGCCGCGTTGCCCTGCTGGGCATTCTTGTGCTTATCATGGCTTTATGGGCGATGGATGGACAGGCATACTTTGTCTGGGGAAGTTATGTGCCGGAACAGGCATTGTGGTATATCGCAAGCCTGGAGCATCCCTTTCGATTCCTATTTGGGACTGTGCTGGCTGTCGTATTTTTAACCACGGCGATACCAGCCTGGCTGGTATTGAGGTCCGATCGTTTTTTTCACCTGGTGGAAGGACTGATGGAACGGCTTTCATTGTTAACCGTATTCTATTTGTTCTTCGATGTCGTTGGGCTGATTATCGTGGTCATTAGAAATGTTTAATGGAGCGGCAAATTGAGCGATTCATTTAATCGTCGGGATTTTCTCAAACTGGCTGGCACACTCCCATTGAGCCTGGCTCTACGTCCTTTCATCCAGACGTTCGATCCGTCACAGCCCGCGCAGGCTGGGAGAAAAAACGTCATCATCATCGTCTTCGACGCGTTTTCTGCATACCACATTCCGTTTTACGGATATGCGCGCGAGACAACGCCAAACATCGCGCGTCTTGCGGAGCGCGCCATTGTCTATCACAATCATCATGCCGGCGGGAATTTCACCACACCCGGCACCGCCTCGCTTCTGACAGGCGCGCTCCCCTGGTCGCACCGCGCCTTCCAACTGAACGCCAGGGTCACTGAGTCTTTTGCAAATAAAAACATTTTTCAGGCATTTGAGAGTTATTACCGCATTGCTTATTCTCATAACCCGCTGGCGAATACGCTTTTCAAGCAGTTTGCAAACAACCTCGACGATTACGTGCCGCAAAGCCGCCTGTTCCTGACCACCGATGATTTTTTAGGGAAACTATTCGGCAAAGACGAGGATACTGCCAGCATAGGCTGGGCGCGGACGATCAAGAAGCAGGAAGAAGGCTACTCCTACTCGCTCTTCCTCTCTGACCTTTACGCGCAATATATGAAGGGCAAGGTTGCGGATTTCAAGCCATTCTTTCCGCGCGGGATTCCAAACGTCAAGGGGGATAATTTCTTTTTGCTTGAAGATTCCATAGATTGGCTTCAAGGTCAGGTTGGTCAATTCCCCCGGCCTTTTCTGGGATATTTTCACTTTATGCCGCCCCACGCCCCATGCACTACGCATATAGATTTCTTTGGGCAATATGCAAAGGACGCCTTCAGGCCGCCCTTCAAGCCGAATGATGTTTTCTCCGAAGATCGCTCCTACGAGTATCTGCTGAGGCGGCGGATCGAGTACGATGAATATGTTCTCTATCTCGACCGGGAGTTTGGGCGCCTCTTCGATTATTTCGAATCGTCCGGGATATTGGAGAACACCTGGGTGATATTAACTGCGGATCATGGTGAGTTGTTCGAGCGCGGGATCAGGGGCCATATTTCTCCGCTTCTCTATCAACCCGTCGTTCGCATCCCATTGTTGATCTTTGAGCCGGGGCGCGCAACCCGAACCGATATACACTCTCTGACAAGCGCAGTAGACGTGTTGCCCACGATGCTCCACGTGACCGGAGGAAAACCAGTGGATTGGACCGAAGGCGCCGTACTCCCGCCATTCGCCCCAGCCAATCCGGATCCTAACCGCGCTGTGTTTTCGCTTCATGCCAAGAACAACGATGCCGATGCCGCGCTCACCCACGCCACCGCGATGATCGTCAAGGGCGGACATAAACTCATGTATTTTTTCGGTTACGAAGAACTGGGCGAAGGTGTCGAGCGCGTGGAACTATATGACATCGAATCGGACCCCGAAGAACTGAACGACCTATATGCAACTCGGAAAGAGGTCGGCGCGGTATTGTTGGATGAATTAAAAGAAAAATTGAAGGAAGTGAACCAGCCTTACCTGAAGTGACCAAACCCTTCGATGCCTTCGCAAAACAGATTGTATTCATTGCTCATCGTTCTCATTTTTTTGACGTACGCCATCGGACGCGTCGCCTCTTCGCTCCCCGCCCTGAACCAACCGCGCCTACTGGCTGACACCACCGCCTACCTGCGCATCTCCCGCCAACCCATTCAAGATAGCAGATTCTGGGGCGAGTCTCGACCGTTGGTATTTCCGCTGTTGTTGAAATTAACGAAACAAGATATTGGCTTGACTGCCATGCTTCAACTTGGGTTTTCCATTCTCGCCTGGGGTTTTCTTGCGTTGATGATCGCCAGTTTTTTGAAATTCCCTGTGCTTCAATTGCTGGCCTTTAGCCTGATCTTCCTCTTCAGTCTTGACCGTCACATTGCAGGCTGGGATTTTGTGATGATGACAGAGTCTCTTTCGATTTCATTCTTGGTCCTGTTCATTGCTCTTTGCCTGTGGCTGTTGCAGGGATGGCATGCAGGCAAAGTCGCCGCACTTTTGGTGACAGCCTTTTTTCTTGCCTTCACCCGCGACACAAACGCATGGCTTCTCCTGGCGCTATCGGGACTTATTCTTGTAGGAATCATCTTTCGCTGGGTCGAGGTTCGCGCATTAATACTGCCCGCCTCCTTTGTATTCATTTTTTTCATCAGCAATGCAAACGCAAACCTCGGCCAACGCTGGGTGTTTCCGCTTGGCAACCTGATTGGCAAACGTATTCTGCCAGACGGATCCGCAACTGAATTCTTCAAGTCCTGTGGGATGCCCGTGTCGCCTGCCTTGTTACGCCTCTCCGGCGGGTTCGCCAATGCGGAAGACCGCGCCATGTATAACGACCCCGAACTCGAATCTTTTCGCAACTGGCTCGGCAACGATGGAAAATCCTGTTATGTGAAATGGCTGATCACAAATCCTATTCGCAGTAGTAACGAATCGTTATACGAGTTTGAAGGCTTGATTACCTTTTCAGGCGTGGATCGTTTTTTTCCAGAGAGATTTGATCCCTTGATGCCCGTCAAACTCGGAAAGTTTTTTTACCCCGAGCGTTTCGCGCTGTGGATTTGGGGCTATTCAACGCTCGCCGCGTTGATCGCTGTATGGAAAAAACCCTGGCGTCAAAATCCCTTATGGGCTGTGTTCATCTGCCTGAATTTGCTTGTATTTCCGCACCTGTTCCTGACATGGCACGGAGACGCTATGGCGCCCGAACGTCACGCTCTGTCTGTTGGCGTGCAACTGTATCTGTCATTCTGGATGCTCAACATTTTGCTGATTGATTACGCATGGCACAGAAAGCGCGCCGATGTGTGAGAACATTTTATGACTCACATTACCTACTATTATGCTCCCACAGGGTCTCCCCCTTCGGGGATGATACGGGACCCGGTGGCTTGTCCACAATTTACGGCTGTCATAGACCTCATTTGAGCATGACTTTGTAAGGTAACTCTCCAACACATAAAGAGACACACCCCGAAAAATTTCAGGGTGTGTCGCGGTTCTTGATTGACCATTATTGTATCACCAAACTCGGATGACCTGCCCAACGTAAATCAAGTTACGATCCTTGATGTTCGGGTTGAGCGCCAACAAAGCATCAACGGTCGTTCCGTATTTGTTGGCGATGATCCTGAGCGTATCGCCTCTCTGGACGACATGCGTCGAGACCTCCGCTGGGAGCGTGATCGCCTGTCCCGTGTAGATCAGGTTTGGGTTGACGATCTGCGGGTTGACCCTGAGTATCGCATCCACGGTGGTATTGAATTTTGCCGCGATCTTTCGCAGTGTATCACCATGCTGGACATAGTAGGTCTGTCCACCCGTAGGCGGAGGCGGCATAGGTACGCCGCGTCCTGAAGGCACCGTCAGGCGCTGGCCCTCGTAGATCAGATTGACATTGGTGATGCTCCCATTCAAGGACAATAAGACATCAACTGTCGTTCCGAAGCGCGCCGTCAGGGACTTGAGCGTATCGCCTCGCGCCACAAGATACGTATCGTAGCCATTGTCTCCATACAGAATTGCGCCGGGCAAAAGCAGAATTTGATTTGGATAGATCAGATTGCCATTACCGAGTTCAGGGTTCGCCAACCGCAGGGCTGAAACGCTCGTCCCACAGCGATCCGCGATCTTGCGCAGAGTATCGCCGCTGACAACGATTACGCTTGTGCCGCACCCAGCCGCGAATGCCGGGCTTGCGGATGCAAACATCGCAAGCAATACTGCGATAAGAATAAGTTTTTTCGTGTTCATCGAAACCTCCGTTTCTTCATTTACGAAATCCAACAACTAGATGAATTTCGATACGGAAAAGTTCCGTGAATTTTCCACACCCCTACCAATTTCCTATATTACGCCTCAAACCCTTCGGCATCTCGGGGATCACGCTCGGGTGCGGCCGGAAGCGATGAGTCCATAAATAATCACGCCTATGAAAGTGGATTATACTTACCAAACTTTGCTCTCGTCGCCGTCATCGGCGGCGAGAGCAATAAGATGTAATCATACAATACTCGGAGAATAAAATGGACACGATTATCGAAAGTATCTCTGGACTCGAAATCCTTGATTCGCGCGGCAACCCCACTGTCGAAGTGGAAGTCGCGCTGGCAGACGGCTCGTGGGGACGCGCGGCGGTTCCGTCCGGCGCATCCACAGGCGAACATGAAGCGCTCGAAATGCGCGATGGCGATAAGAAACGCTATCTCGGCAAAGGCGTGGCAAAGGCGGTTGCGAACGTCAACGGTGTGATCGCAGACGCACTCTTCGGCTGGGACGCGGGGGAACAAAAAGCAATTGACATGGAATTACTCGCGTTGGATGGCACTCCAAATAAATCAAAGTTAGGTGCGAACGCGATATTGGGAGTCAGTCTCGCGGTTGCAAAAGCCGCCGCAAATTCATTTGGCATGCCTTTGTATCGTTATCTTGGCGGCGTGTACGCGCATGTGTTACCTGTACCCATGATGAATATTTTGAACGGCGGTGCGCATACCGCGTGGCAATCCACGGATATGCAGGAATTTATGGTGATGCCGTTTGGGGCAGCGTCATTCTCTGAAGGTTTACGCTGGGGCGCGGAGATTTATCACGCTTTGAAATCTGTGTTGAAAGACAAAGGCTATGCAACATTGGTCGGCGATGAAGGCGGATACGCCCCCGCACTGAAAGCCAATAACGAAGCCATCGAAGTCATTCTCGCGGCGATCGAAAAGGCAGGATTCAAAGCGGGCCGCGGCAAGGACGTTGCCATTGCGCTCGACCCCGCGGCTTCCGAACTTTACGAGGAAGATTCAAAAACATACAATCTTCGTAAAGAAGGCAAGAAATTAACGGGCGGGCAAATGGTTGATTTCTGGGCCAAGTGGGTCAAAGACTACCCAATCGTTTCAATAGAAGACGGCCTCGCGCAGGATGATTGGGACTCGTGGAAATTGATGATGCAAACAATGGGTGATAAATGCCAAATCGTTGGCGATGACCTGCTGGTAACAAACACCGAGCGCGTACGCAAAGCCATCAAAGAAAACGCGGCGAATGCACTGCTTGTAAAAGTGAATCAAATCGGCTCACTCACTGAAACCATCGAAGCCGTGGAAACCTGTCACCGAGCAGGATGGAGAGCAGTTACGAGTCATCGCTCCGGCGAGACAGAAGACGCGACCATTGCTGATTTGGCTGTTGCATTGAACACAGGTCAAATCAAAACAGGCGCGCCCGCGCGCTCGGACCGGGTTGCTAAGTACAACCAGCTGCTTCGCATCGAAGCAGAACTTGGGGATAC
>CAZIYY010000047.1:9194-27546 GCA_964543585.1 uncultured Anaerolinea sp.
GCCAAATACGCAGGCTGGGATGCGCTGAAACAGTCCTAATAAAAATAGCCAGAGACTTAACTCTGGCTATTATTTTGCTCATCGGGAGGGACATATGTCCAACGCAGAAGACATAAGACGTTATCTTGCCAATAGGCAAAAGGAAATAGACGGGGCGGCTTTATATCGGGTACTAGCTGATACAGAGAAGCAACCACAAATGGCGAAAGTGTATGGAAAGTTATCAGCCAGCGAAGAAAAGCATGCCGCAACATGGGAGAAAAAACTCAAGGAGCTCAAAGTCGCTTTCCCGCCCCGCAAACCAACCTGGCGCGCACGGACGATGATCTGGCTTGCAAAACGCTTTGGTCCACAATTTGTTTTGCCTACGATCACCAGCAATGCAGACAGCCAGGCATATGACGGCCAGACCGATGTGGAAGCAGGGGAATTTTCGCTCGAAGAAAAATCCCATGCCCGTTTGCTTTCAATCGCATCCAATTCAACAGGTGGAATGTCTGGCGGATCAGTCGCGCAACTTGAGGGACGCCACCGTGCGGGCGGAGGCAATGCATTACGGGCGGCTGTGCTTGGCGCGAACGACGGATTGGTTTCCATTCTGAGTCTCACAATGGGTGTGGCTGGCGCAACCAATTCGAACACTGGTGTACTGATCGCGGGTTTGGCAGGTGTGCTGGCGGGCGCGGGTTCCATGGCACTGGGTGAATGGCTTTCTGTTCAGAGTTCACGCGAGTTATACGAGCATCAAATCAAAATTGAAGCCGAAGAGATCGCAGCAAATCCCGAAGAAGAACAGGAGGAGTTGGCGCTGATCTATCAATCGAAAGGATTACCTGAGGACCGCGCAAAAGAACTTGCAGCACATATGATGGCGGACAAGGGCAGTATCCTTGACACTCTTGCACGCGAAGAATTAGGGATTGATCCCGAAGAACTTGGCGGCTCAGCATATGAAGCGGCATTCACATCTTTCTTTCTGTTCGCGTTCGGCGCGTTATTTCCCATCCTTCCCTATCTCTTCTCAAGCGGTACGACAGCCATACTCCTGAGCCTGGTTGTCAGCGCAGTTGGGTTATTTATCATCGGCGCGGCAATCACATTGATGACGGGTCGAAGCATATGGTTCTCCGGCTCAAGACAGGTTTTGGTCGGCATCGCAGCCGCGGCATTAACCTATGGCATCGGCAAATTGATCGGCGTATCCATAGGCTAAAAATAACAACGTCCCGCAGGTTGTTTCAATGGATGTATTTCTGATGACGACCCTGCGGGACTGTGCATAACAGTTTGTTAAATCTTGTTCGCATATTTCTCGGCGAACAGCGCGGGCTGTCCGCCTGTGTGCCAGAACAAAATAGTTTCATCTTTCTTGAAAAATCCTTTGCGGATCAAATCAATCATCCCTGCCGCGGCGCGACCTGTGTAAACCGGATCGAGCAATAGACCTTCGTACTTCGCAAACAATTTGACTGCTTCGCGCTCCGCGTCGGTCAACACGCCGTAGCCTGCTCGGCAATAATTGGCATTCGCCAGCACATCTGCAGGAGTAAACTCAATCCGTTCCCTCAGCCTTTCACTTGCATCTGATGCCAACGCTGAGACGTGAGTCTTCAACCATTCTTCTGACTCATCAATACTAATTCCCAACACTTTGCCTTTGAATCCAAACACGCGCTGACCCAATATCAGCCCCGCCTGCGTTCCGCCTGATGATGTGCCAAAGACAATCCAGTCCAGACCTCCGAGTTCTTGAAGAACTCGGAGGTCTCGCATTTGATTCATCAACTCTTCCATCGCGAACGCGTATCCCAACGCGCCAGTCGGACTCGATCCGCCATAAGGGACAAGATATGGCTTCGTCCCCGCGGCAACTGCTTTATCGTAGGTCTCCTGCAAAATTCTGTCTCGGTCTTTACGATCTGCAACTGAAATAATCTGCGCGCCAAACATCTGGTCAAGTAACAAATTCGCCGAGGGCTGATTAGGCATCTCGCCATTGAGTACCAGAGTGCAATCGAAACCAAACCGCGCGGCAGCCGCGGCTGTCTGACGACAATGATTGGACTGCAACGCCCCGGCCGAGATCAACATTTTTGTGCCCTGCTCTTGCGCTTCTGCAATAAGAAATTCCAGTTTACGAGTCTTGTTGCCCCCAAAAGCAAGTCCCGTCTGGTCGTCGCGCTTGATCAGTATTTTTGGGCCACCCAGTTTCTCAGATAGACGCGGGAGTTCTTCAATCGGTGTTGGAAGATGGGCAAAGTGAAGGCGAGGGATATTGGTCATAGAGACTCCTTTACATTCAAGTGAACACGGTGGTCGAGTAGCCACGAGCGACAGCGAGTGGCATACACTTGCACCAGCACGCACACCTGCCTGATTTGCTAGGCAAATCACGGGCGGTGCCAGGGAGTGCAGGTGTCGAGACCGCTAGTTGGCCAGAAAATTTTCATAAACTGTTGGCTCGATACGGGCGGGAGAAACACTCGCCGTACTCGACCCACAGATTGCTTTTGAAATCACGCTCCCAGATTCTGTTTCGTCTTTGCCTTACCTCGCGAACGCATCACATCCAACACGCGCGGAATGATCTCTGAATAGATCTTATACCAAAGCGGATTCGGCGCGAAGTCCCATGCGCCAAGCGTCCGCACAACTTTTCCGCCAAGCCCCTCCTTGAAACGATACACGCCCCACATCGAATCGCTTTCATCGAAAATATCAGGTGCGCCCCACAGATCGTAAACAGTACATCCTTTTGCTTTGGCGCGTCTCATCGCTTCCCATTGCAAGAGATAGGTCGGCATCTTCTCACGGTGAACATCGCGCGACATGCCATAGACATAGTACGCGCGTCCCGCAAAATAAAAGACAAAGATCGCGGCGACGGGCTCGCCCTCCACTTCGGCGATTATGAGTTCACAAGTTGGAATGTGGGAAGGTTGGAAGGTCGAAACTTGCGAACGTTCCAACTTTTCAACATTCGAACTCATAAACAATTCCCAAACCGTTTTGTAGTAGCCTTCATCACGAATCACAAAGCCGTCGCGCACAGAAGTCTCCGCGTACATCTTGTAAAGCATGGGTATATCTTCCAGTGTGCCTACGCGCAGAGCGACACCTTTTTTCTCAGCGAGACGGATGTTGTAGCGCGTCTTCTGTTTCATGCGCGCCAGCAATTCATCTTCGGTTGGATTCAAATCAATAAGGACTGTATTCTTGAATTGGATTTGATCCGACGAATATCCCCACCCCCTGCGCTTCAACTCAGACATTACAACCTGCCCGCCGTTATCAATGACATCCTTCTCGCCTTGAGGGACTCCCGTTCCCAGCACGACATCGGGATCCATTTTCAAGAAAATTGCGCCTTGTTTCTTGGCGAAGGATTGTAGATCATTCAATACGCGATTTCTCAGGGATTCATTTGTCCAATCGAGTAATGGACCTTTTGGCGAGTACAGAATAGACAGGCGCGCGGCAAATCCATTGCGAATAATTTGGCGTTTTAGGATTAATGCGGCGGCAATGCAGTTATCAGTGACTGATGACTGATTACTGAATACTGAAAACTGATCTTTTGTCCAAACCGCGTACAGTGGACTCCAGCCATACTTCGCCTTTACCTGTCCCCATTCGTAGGTTTGGAGGAAGTGAGGATTGGGAAGTTTCGAGATGATCGAATTCCAGACGCTACTTTCCAATTTCTATTCCCTGTTCCCAATAAATCGCAAATACGCCCAATACAAAAACGGATTATAGACTCTATCCATCGCCTGCGCAGCGCGCTTGACTTCGCCACCAAAACCGCGCTTGAAGCGATAGACTCCCCACAAACCATCGTGACGGGTTTCAAAATTGGCTTCGAGACTCGCTTCATCTTCATCAGGCACGCCCCAGAGATCATATTCCTCGCAACCGCGCGCTTTTGCCCATTTCATCGCTTCCCATTGAAGCAGATATGTAGGCATGCGGTTGCGTTCTTTGTCAGTTGAGGCACCGTAGAGGTAATAAGCACAATTTCCATTTCTGGCGACAAATAATGCAGCGAGTGGTCTCCCTTCGTATTCAGCGACCAATATTTCACACATTTGCTTTGGACGAAACAGTTCATATACTCGACGATAGTATTCTAAACTGTGAACGCCAAAGCGATCGCGCCCGCCTGTGACAAGCATCATCTTGTGAAAGGATTCAATATCATCCCACGCGCGGATGGTTACGCCTTTTTTCTCGGCGAGACGAATGTTGTAGCGTGTCTTTTGTTTCATCCTTGCCAAGATTTCACCTTCACTTCCGCGAATGTCAACGATGAGGGTGCGGGGAGGTTGAATATTATGAGGCGACATTAACCATTTGTTATTGACCAATGACCCAACAATAACAGAAAGAGGAATATGTACGCTTAATGAGAAACGAGGGATTGGGGTTCCATCGAAAAAGAATAACCATTGATAAGATTCAAGCGATAAATTTTCAATATCCCAAGAATCCAATTCAAATTTACAAAAAATAGCGCGATGCGCTTTGCATACAATATCTATTTCTTTCCAAAACATCTCATTAATTGCTGACAGCGGGTTTTTGCAAATCGGTCCTTTCGGAATATAACCAATCGTGAATCCCAGCGGTAATCGGCGAAATAAAATCTGCACTCCCACATTACCAGCAATAATACGCACTGGCTCCCACCCAAATGCGGATTTCAACTCGCCCCATTCGCCGGTTTGCAATAGGTGCGCGTTGGGATGAGAGGATAGAAATTGATTCCAGTCAGTGAGGGAAACGATGGGCATTTTATCTACTCGGTGGTTGAGTAGGCGGTGCTTGTCCGCCGTATCGAAACCACCAGTAACAAGAATATTTTTGATTGTTATCTGCTGGTCTCGATACGGGCTTGGCCCTACTCGACCAGCAGAGCATTTTAGAAAATTGACGTAATATCCGGATGCGGAGTTTCGCGGATGGATGAGCCGGGGATCAACTCGTCGAGGAGTTTGATGATCGCGTCGGTGTCCGCGGAGTGGCAGAGGGTGGAGAGAGAGTCAATGGCTTGAATCAAGTTGAAGCTGGGAGAAGAAGCGCCCGCATCGAGGCGGAAAATGTCGGGATGTAGAGTCTGTGCGAGGGGAGTCCCTGCATCCCAAAGTTCTTCCGTCAGTTTTTCGCCGGGACGAATGCCAGTGTATGAAATTTCGATGTCGCGATGAGGCTCAAGCCCGGAGAGTCGGATGAGGTCCTCAGCAAGATCGAGGATGCGGACAGGCTGACCCATGTTGAGCACGAAAGTTTCGCCGCCATTTTCCATGGAAGCGGCTTGGAGGACAAGATAGACCGCTTCAGGGATGGTCATGAAGAAGCGATACATATCGGGGTGCGTGATCGTGACGGGACCGCCGTTCGCGATCTGCCCTTTGAAGATGGGGATGATACTGCCGCGGCTACCGAGCACATTCCCAAAGCGGACAACGGTAAATGCGCGTTTACGGTTGCGCGCCGCATCCAACACAATCATTTCAGCCAGACGTTTGGTTGCGCCGTAAATGCTTGCTGGACGAACCGCTTTGTCTGTAGAGATCAATACGAATCGTTCGACGTTGTGATCAAGCGCGGTTTGCACTGTATGATGCGTGCCAATGACATTGTTCGTGATGGCTTCGACGATATTCGCTTCCATCAGCGGGACATGTTTATGCGCGGCGGCATGAAAGACGACTTGCGGCTGATGTCCTTTGAAGACCTGCGCGAGTCGCTCGGCATTGCGGACATCTGCAATCACAGGAGAGAGCAAAAGATTTGGGTAATCCTGATTGAGTTCAAGCAAAATTTCAAAGATGCTGTTTTCGCCGTGACCGAGTAAAACCAGTTCAGCCGGATTGCGGCGCGCGATCTGGCGACATAACTCACGCCCAATCGAACCGCCCGCGCCAGTGACAAGTACGCGCTTCCCTTCGAGCGCCGCGCCAACGGCTTCATCGTTTATGTGGACATGCTCGCGGCGCAGGAGGTCAGTGATATCCACTTCGCGCAAACGACTCACGTTGACCTTGCCGCCGATGAGTTCATAAATGCCTGGCATGGTGCGTGAGACGATTCGTCTCCGTCGGCAAACATCGTTGACCGTACGGACAAGTTGCCCGGGCGCGGATGGAATAGCGATGATGACTTCATCAATGTGATGCAAGTCAATCGCGGAGGATAAATCGTTGACCACGCCAATCACTGTGACGCCGTGGATGGCGTGTTTTTGTTTGGCGGGGTCGTCATCAAGAAAGCCAACGGGCATGAGATTAAGTTGCGACGATTTTTGAAGTTCGCGCACGACCAGCGCGCCTGCGTCGCCTGCGCCAATGATCAGAGCGCGTTTGCCTTTGCCGCTTGCGCGCGAAGTCATGGATTGCTCGGAAAGGATTCGCAAAGCAAATCGCGAACCGCCGATTAATACAAGCGAAAGAAGCCAGTCAATGCCTAATGCAGAACGCGGCATACCTGGCAAAACGAGTCCCGCGCCGATGAGCAAGAGCATGATGCCTGAGGTCAACACCGAAGCAGAGGTTACCGCAACAGTGATCAAGCGCAATTCGCCCGTGCTGGCATAGATCCACAAGCGGCGATATAAGCCAAAGAAAAAATACACTGGGATTTTTATTGCAAGCGCAACCAAACACATCAACACTGCGGCGGGAAAATAGAACGGCAGTTGACCCACGTCCAGCCGCAGTGCAAAACTGCCCAGCACCGAAACGATGATGAGCGCAATGTCGCCGATTAAGACGAAGCGGTTGCGGAGGTGAGGGCGGGAGGGATTCATGGAGTAATTGGAGATTGGTAATTAGTGGTGGTCGAGTAGCCCCGAACGCTCTTTGAGGGGCGTATCAAGACCACGTGGTAATTGGAGAATTAGTGACTGGAGATTAGAGATTGATTTGTGTGCATCCAGTCTACTGTTTCTTTCAAACCGTCAGTTAATGAAACCTGCGCGCGGAAGCCAATTACGTCGAAAGCCTTTTGCGGGCTTCCTACTGAGCGATAAATATCACCGGCGCGCGGGGCGGAAAATTCGGGCTTGAGCGCGTTAGGAAATAATTGATATAACACGTCGAGCAAGTCTAGCAAACGCGTTTCAATGCCCGTGCAAACATTGAAAACTTTTCCAGCCGCGTTGGGGTGGTCAGATGCAATCAAGTTCGCGAGCACAACATCGTGTATATTGATCAAGTCGCGCGTTTGCCTGCCATCACCGAAGACGGTCACAGGCTGGCCATCCAACAATCGGCGCGCAAAGATTGGGACTGCCGCGGCGTACATTGAGTCGGGTCTTTGGCGCGGACCGTAGACGTTGAAATATCGCAACGCAACAACTTCAAAGCCAAAAGAGTCCGTGAACAATTCGGCGTACATTTCGTTGACGCGTTTGGATACCGCGTACGGGGATTTCTGCTGAAGCGGCGTTTCTTCGACCAAAGGCAGCGCTTCAGACTCTCCGTATACTGCCGCGCTCGAAGCAACCACAGCGCGTCTGACGCCGGCCCTGCGCGCAGCGTCGAACAACAGCGACGTGCCCGTAATGTTCACATCGAAACATTCCTGCGGTTTCTCCATGGATTGCGGGACGGACACAAAAGCCGCGTCGTGGAAAATGATCTCGACGCCGCGCACAGCCTCTTTTAGGCTCGCGGCATCCCGTAGGTCGCCTTCGAGGACTTCAAATTGATTCCCATCAAACAGCCGAGTCAAATCTTCAAGATTTTCGCGCTTCCCTGTGCTGAGATTATCCAGCACACGGACAGATGCGCCCGACTCAAGCATTTTTCGTGTGATGTGAAAGCCAATAAACCCCGCGCCGCCCGTGACGAGATATTTCAATTTATCTCCCTGTGCGCCGGATGACGGTGCCAATCGTACGCAGGATGATCTGGAAGTCCATCGAAAATGTGCGATGTTTGATATAGTAAAGATCGTATTCCAGTTTTACGGCTGTTTCCGTCACACTTGCCACATATCCATAATTGATCTGCGCCCAGCCAGTCAGCCCGGGCTTGACCAGCAGACGCGCCCGATAAAAGGGAATCTGTTTCTGGTATTCAGCCACCAACTCAGGTATTTCCGCGCGCGGCCCCACAAGACTCATTTCGCCGCGCAAGACGTTCCAAAACTGCGGCAACTCATCAAGGCGGGATTTCCGCAAGAAATTGCCTACACGCGTCACGCGCGGATCATTCTCCGAAGTCGTACGCGCCCCGATATCCGCTTCGGCTGTCTGGTGCATGGTGCGAAACTTATAGATCGTGAATACCAAACCGCCGCGTCCAAGACGAGGCTGTGAATACAAGACCGGAAAGCCGCTATCGATCAAAACAGCCAGCGCAAGGAATGGAAAACCGATCGCAAAGATCAGCAAGCCTGCTGTTCCGCCCAGAATATCAACGATGCGCTTGAACAATTCATAAAAACCGCTCACGCGCAATTCGTCCACGAACGAACGGATGATCCAGTCCGATTCAAGGTGATGGACAGGCACTCGGCTGGTCATCTCTTCATACAGGATTGGCATACGAGTGACACCCACGCCTTTTTCCTGCGCGTCCAAAATACCTTGGAACGTAGCGCCCTCAATCTCGCCGTTGATGGCGACCACAAGATCTGAAATTCGATAGGCATCTATGAGATGAAGCAATTGATTACTTGTTCCCATCACCGGAAGCCCGTGGAATGTTTTCCTAACTTTTTGTTTATCATCGTCAATAAAACCGATGATATTGAATGAAGGCGCGCTTACCGTTTGATAAAGTTCTGCCAGGGTCTGCCCGGCCTTGCCCGCCCCGATCAGCAGGATGCGTCTTCTTAGACCTGTCGTCTTGTAGATGCGGATGAATAGCATGCGCCAAGCCAGGGTCAGGAAGGAAGCGTAAAGCAGGAAAGCGCCCACGCCAACGCGCGGAAGATTCGTCGGGTCCTGTGTGATGATAAAAACAAGGGAGTAGACCGCCAGTCCAACGAACGCGGCGATGGCAATGCCGCGCGTCGTTTTACGTCCACTGCCCGCCACATGAGGTTCATATAACTCTACAAGGAGAAGCATCCAAAGAATCGGTAAAAGGTAAAACCAGAACGGCACTTCGATATTAAGTCGTTCAACCTGTTGTAGGGCCCTGCCCAGAGGAACACCTTTGCCAATCAAATCTGCGAGACCTACAGAGAGGTTGTATTGTCTCCACGTAAACAACGCCGCGAAAACAGATGCAACCGCCGTGATCAGATCGCCTACAATAAGGATTGTGCGATGCTCGCTCGGACGCAATCGCAAAGGGGTCGTGCGAATATTTTCAGACATGCTTTTGAAAACCCGATGTGAGGATACTCCACAAAAACCCACCGCCCCATGAACCATGCATGACAGGAATTGCCAGGGGCAATCCGAAGATCAAATATGGTTTACTTTGACGCCATGCCGCCCGAAAGCCTGCATATAGAATCACGGAAAAATACAGCAGAAGTTCGCCTGCCAGCGCAAACCTCGGGAGTGGAATGAATATCGAAGCGAAGATCAAAACAATCAAACTGAGGACAAACAATGGAGGCAGAGCCTGCCTCCAGCGAAGAGTATTCGGATAGCGGCGGAGCATACGCCACTTCCAGAATCCGTAGCGCCTGTATTGCCGCGCCAGTTGACCCAACGTGGCGCGCGCGAAATAAATCGAACGTATGGAAGGGTCGAGCCAGATTCTACCACCCGCTTTCCTAACGCGGGCATAGAACTCGTAATCTTCATTCGTGAGCAGGGATTCATCGAAGTATCCCACTCGATCCACCAGCGAACGTCGGAATGAGCCGAATGGAACCGTATCCACTTCCTTGGCAAATCGCGTGTGGCGGTATAACGCGTCGCCCACCCCAAGCGGATGCGCCGCCGCTACAGCAATGGATTTTGCGATCCACGTCTCCGCGCCTGGGTGAATTTCCCACACACCGCCTATGGTATCGCCGCGTCCGTCTTCCAAGGCGTTCACACAATTCGCCACATAATCGGGATACGGCTTCGAGTGCGCGTCGAGGCGGACAATGATCTCACCATGCGAATCTTTTATGGCGCTATTCACTGCAGACGGGATGGAACGATGCGTATTATTCACGACGCGTACATCCAGGTCAGGGAAGTCTTTTTGGAACGCGGCAATCGCATCCCGCGTGCCATCCTGTGAGAAACCGTCCGCGATGATCACTTCCATTTCGGCGCGCGGAAAGGTCTGCTCACGCACAGCCTCCAATAGTAAACGGATGGTGAATTGTTCGTTATAACAGGGGACGATGACTGAAACTTTTGGCATTTATGAATTTTGTTTATTAGTAAGCGGCAGATGGATAACGAATGTCGTCCCATGCCCCGCCTGACTTCGGACGCTAATTCTACCACCATGCGCCTGAACAATTTCCTGCGCAATCGCAAGCCCCAGACCCGCGCCATGTTTCTCACCGCCCGCGCGGGATGAATCCGCTTGATAGAAGCGATCAAACAGACGCGGCAACGCCTCCCCCGCGACGCCCATGCCTGTATCTGTTACCGAGAGATTCATCTCAGCCCCAACAGTCGCGGCGGAAAGAGTCACCTGTCCATTGGCAGGCGTGAACTTCAGGGCGTTATCCACCAGATTGGAAAAGACTTGCGCGAGCCGATCACCATCGCCAAGCAAAGTGGGCAAATCATTTGGAACATTCACATTCAAATTGACTCCCGCCTTTTGCGCCTGGGGCGTAAACTTCTCAACAATGCCGCGCAATAACGCGCCCACATCCACTGGGAATAATTTTAGATCAGCGGTTCCTCCCTCAAAGCGGGCAAGGTCAAGCAAATCGAGCGCCATGCGGTGCATACGCTCCGATTCGTTGTAGATGATCTGCGCGGCTTGTTTGCGCGCTTCGGGCGAATCGGCTGTATCATCCAAAATGGCTTGGGCAAATCCCTGAATGGACGTGAGCGGCGTCTTCAATTCGTGTGAGACATTCGCGACAAAATCCTTCTGTGATTGTTGACTGTTATGCACGCGCGCCAGCATTGAATTGAATGCGCGCGTCAGATCCTGGACTTCGCGCGGTCCGCGCGGCGAAACAGGATTCAACGCATTCGATGGGAAGTTTCGCGCGGCCACGACGACTTCCTGCAATGGGTCCGCCACCCAGCGTGAAATGCCAAATGCAAGAACCAGCGAGAGCAACAGCGCGATCAATCCGCTCTGGAGGATGGGAGGCAAAAATTCGTCGGTAAAAACATTAAACGCGTTCACTCTCGGACGCGGCGCGGCGACGACCAGGACCCTGCCATCCGACAAACGCGTGGTCGAGTAAAGCCACACGCCGCCTTTGGAATCAACTGCTGTTCGTGGATTCCTGCCCAGCAAGTTCCTGCGCGGAAAAGGGAGCGGCGGATCATTTGGGTTCGAGTCAATCAAAAGATCACGAGCCGAATTAAAGACCAGTACGCGCGCATTATTTCCCTGCGCGATTCTTTCGAGGGAACCCGGGTTATCGAGAAAGTCCTGGGGATTCGCAACGATCAAACTTTGCACAGTCCCCAATTGCTGCTGTGTCTGGCGGGAAAGCACAGGGTTCCGTATGATGAAAACAAATAACACAATCGCCACAATTGATAGGGCGATTGTGATCACGATTGCATAACTCAACCATAAACGGGCGCGCAGGGATGTGGACATAATCTCATAAGGTGACGGTCACTTTCGCGAAGCGGGCGACAGTGACCGTTACTTTACCTTCTTATATTCATGCAACTGGTCGCGCAGCCTCGTCAGCAGGTCATACAACTCATCGAGTTGCTCTTGTTTCATCACCGACCAGGGACGGTAAAAGTATTCGTTGGTCAAAGCCTCAGCCTGCTCGCGCAGTTCCCTGCCTTTGCGCGTGGGACGAAATGCGCCGGAATTTTCGGCACTTTCGATCCACTCGATCTCGACTGCGGCCTGGATGGCCACTTCATAATCGTCAACTTCGTAACCGCGAAATGCCAGGCTCTCCGACATTTGCTCGGCAGTGACCGCATCCCCGCTCCAGACCGAGCCGAGAACGCTCCAAACAATCCCAGCCCGTCCAAAATGCGGATGCGACGCAGAGAGATGAGAATCATCGCGGTATGCAAACAAGTCCATCAGATATTCCCTGATCTGAACCAGCCAGGGGCTCTCGTTATCTGCAACGCGGAAGCGTGTGAGGATCGCCCATTTTTTCGGAGGCTCGGATGCCTCATTGTTTGCAGTCACAACCTGCTTTATTAATACCGCAAGTTTTCTCAAGTTGACTTCAACCAGCGGTTCAAAACCGGATAAATGCGCGTCGCCAGCTTGAATGATCTGATGCACGCCTTCACGCGCCTGCTCCGTGACTTGATACCTGCCATCCGGCATTGGTGCAATCCAGCCTTTAATATTGAGGCGCGCGAATAATTTCTCGAATTGTTCGGGATTGGAGAAAGGGTCCCTTCTTTGGAAATCCTCTATGGAAAAATATTCCAGTCCCAGTTCGCTGTAATAATAGAGTTCAACAGGGATATCATGCTGAACCGCCGCGTCTTCAATGTGAGGTTCGGTGATCGCCCAGAATTCCTTGATGGTGGAATAGATGAGAGTCCAGAATTTGGTGAGTGATTCGTTGGTCATTTTAGAGTTGGATTTTTCATCTTGTCATTCTGAATATGTCTACGGCGGAAAACGTTGCCGTTCAAAGCGATGGTTGTCGAGCCTGTCGAGACAAAGAAATAAAAGAGTCATGTCGTTGCAAGTATCTCCACAGCGATAAGAGGTCGCTGTTCAAAGCGGAAGGAACAAAACCTTTAGCCACAGATTATACGGATTATCGCGGATTGTTTTTTAAAAAATTCGTGCAAATCGGTGAAATCCGTGGCAAAAATGCTCTTGAACTTCTTGTTCCTTAGTAGGGGGACGTTCTTCCCGGCGGAGCAATCTCCTCGCAACAGGAGACTGCTTCGCCGCCTGTGGCTCGCAGTGACATTAGTTCCTTGGCAGCCGCGCGTTCTCCGACTTCGTTTCACTCCGTTCAGGGCGAGACGATGAGCTTATATCCAACACCCGTCACGGTTTCAATCTTCACGGAACTCTCTTCAAGTTTTTTACGCAGGTGCGCGACGTGAACATCCACCGTGCGGGTTTGACCGTAGAAGTCGAAGCCCCAGGCTTTTTGTAATATCTGCTCGCGGCTGAGGACGAGTCCGCGGTGTTCGGCTAAGGCGAGGAGCAGGTCAAATTCCTGCGCGCGCAGGTTGAGGGTCCGCGAGGCGAGGCGGACTTCACGTCGGGCAGGGTCAACGATCAAATCGCCAATGTGGATCGGTTTGGCAGTATCCGCATCCTTTCGATCCCCGCGCCGCAAAATCGCTTTGACGCGCGCAACAAGTTCGCGCGGGTTGAACGGCTTGGTCAGGTAATCATCCGCGCCCAGTTCGAGACCGATGATTTTATCTATATCCTCATCGCGCGCAGTGAGCATGAGGATGGCAGTGGGGCTATTCGAAGCGCGCAGACGGCGGCAGACTTCAAAGCCATCCAGTTTGGGGAGCATCACATCCAGCACCACCAGCGCGGGATGTTCGCGAGAAACGAGATCCAGCGCGGCTTCGCCATCGTTCACAGATTGTATACGAAAGCCTTCTCGTTCGAGATACATGCGCGCCAGTTGTATGATGGATGGTTCATCGTCTACGAGGAGGATGAGTTCGTTGGGCACGATAAGTTCTTTAAGGTGACAGTCACCCGCTTCGCGAAAGTGACTGTCACCTGTGCTAATCGCCGCGTGAGGGAGAGAGCAGCGCGATACATTCGATCTCCACCAGCGCGCCTTTGGGCAATGCCGCGACTTGAACCGTACTACGTGCGGGGGGGTTCTCAGGGAAGAACTCAGCATAGACCGAATTCATGTTCGCAAAATCGTTCATATCCTGAAGAAAGACAGTGGACTTGACGACGAAGTTCAAACCCGAGTCCGCGATTTCCAACACGTGCTTGAGATTGGTGAGCGCCTGCCGGGTCTGCGCCTGGATGCCTTCAACGAGTTCCATCGTTGCTGGGTCAAAGCCGACCTGCCCGGCGGTGAAGACGAGGTTTTCTGTGCCAATGGCTTGCGAGTACGGTCCGATGGCTTTCGGCGCTTTCTCGGTGGAGACAATTTTCTTGCCTTCAGTTGTGTACATTGTGCCTCACGTTTATGGATTGTAATTGGTAATTCGTGATTGGTGCCTGGTAAAGAGTGAAGCGATTGTACTGCTGAATGTGGGTTTGTGTAAACTTTTTTATGCGGAATTTAGCCACAGAGACCACAGAGCGCTCAGAGAAAAAAACAACTTGTCACCCTGAGCGTAAGCGAAGGGTCTCCAACACGGATAAAGAGATTCTCACCTGCACTTGTCTCTTCGAGACGGTGCAAGTGTCGCTTCGCTCAGAATGACATTACTAATATTGTCTGCCTTAAGGGGTGGGCGTTCTCTCGGGGCGCGGGTTGGCTTGGCGGAAGGCTTTGAACGCTTCATGCAATGCCCTGCCTGTGCCGTTCATTGCATCCCTGATCTCTTTCAACTTCCCACCCATCGCCTTGACGGTCTCTTTAGCTTTTTCGGGGTCGGTCACCTTGCCGTGATCGTCGAATCCCTGGTGCGAATTGACGATGCCCTTGGCGCTCTCGTAAATGGGATGCGCGTCCTTGAGCGCGGCTTTGAAAGCATCCAGCGCGGCTTGCACAGCAGAGACATCCTTGCCATTCTCTTTGGCGCGGTCAATCAATTGCTGGATTTTTCCAACGAATTCATCTGCGCGCGCCATGCGCTCATAGATGCGGAGTTGATGCGCCCAGACTTTCTCCAACCTTTCATTAGTTGGCGGAACGGGCGGATCATACGCCCTCATAGCGGATGCGCTACCGAATGGCAGGATCGCCACTCCGAGCACAGCGAGCGCAGCGACGAGCGCCAGCAAAACGATCTTCTTGAACAATACAATCATCATTTTCATGTGAACCTCCTTTCAAGGTTACGATGATGATTGTAGGTGATGCAAGTTATGGGGGTGTGGCGGAGATGTAAAATCTTTGTAAAATGTTTTCGCTCTTGCTGGCGGCATCCACGTTGTAGAGGAGTATCTTTGCGTTTGTAATCGTTTGTCCATTGATACCCGTCACATCGAATTTGATCAGGATGTGTTTGATTGGGCTGTCGTCCACTTGAAGCGTGGTGGCTGTGGCGTAGTTGTTGGCGGGGTTAGCGCTTGGAATGTGGGCGTCGTCAGCAGGGGTGGGAGCCCGTCCGTGCTTGTATACGGAAGGAAGAACGCAGGAGACGGTCAAAGACCTGTTGGGATATGGCGAGCAGGTCGCGGAGAGTGTGGTGTAAACACGTATTTCGGATTTGCGAGATATACTTAGCCCCATGCAACTCTACGAAGCGCTTTCAATGCACGTTGCCGCATGGCGAGACGATAACTACAAGCACGATGAGTTTCCTGCAATTGCTGAAATTTTAGAGTGGGCACACCAGCCTGATGTACCCAATTTCCGCCTTCGCAAACCACAGTTGCGTGCACTGGAAACCTATTGGTATTTGCGGCTGGTGGAGAATACGCCGCATATCTTTGATCTGTATCAATCCTTATTCCCAAAGAAGAAAGAATTGCTCGAAGCGTTTGGCATATCGGATGAAGCCTTTAGCCGCGCGGATTATGATGTAGATTCATTGGTCGAATCTATCAGAAATGACCCCGATTTCGTAAAAGAATTTCATCTGGAAGCAGTTCGAGAAACTCTAACGCTTGATTATCCAAGTTATATTCTTGCGCTGGCAATGGGCGCTGGGAAAACAATCTTGATCGGCGCAATCTTTGCGACTGAGTTTGCGATGGCGCAGGAATATCCTGATAACGGCTTTGTGGAAAATGCTCTGGTGTTTGCCCCAGGGAAAACCATCATCGAGAGTCTGCGCGAGTTGGCAGAGATGAAGTATGAAGCAGTCTTGCCGCCGCGCATGTATAAGTCTTTTGCGGCGACATTGAAATTAACCTTCACACGCGATGGCGACCCTGATATTCCCGTCACGCGCGGCAGTTCGTGGAATGTGATCGTCACGAACACAGAGAAAATCCGTATTCAAAAAGAGAACATTCGTAAATCTGATTTGGGACCATTGTTCAATAAAGAAAAAGAAGATGAAGCCAAAGCTGAAGTCGCAAACTTACGCTTGCAGGCGATTGCGAGTCTGCCAAAGCTGGCGATATTCTCAGATGAGGCGCACCATACTTATGGTCAGGCAATGGACGCAGATTTGAAGAAAGTCCGCAAGACGGTGGACTATCTCCACAATCCACATTCCGAGTCTGAAAAACGTGCAGCCCATGAAACGCAACTGGTGTGCGTGGTGAACACCACAGGCACGCCGTATTTCCAGCGCCAGCCTTTGCGGGATGTGGTCGCGTGGTATGGACTGTCCGAAGGCATCCACGATGGCATCTTGAAGGAAGTGGCGGGCAATATTTACGGCATTGATTTTCAGGGCAACGAGAAGGAGTATCTTTCGTTTGTGGTGGAAGACTTTTTCAAAACCTATGGCGAGGTTGCGCTTCCCGATGGCACGCCCGCCAAACTGGCGATCTTCTTCCCGCAAACTGATGACGTGACCGAACTGCGCCCGATTATCGAAACGACGTTGACGAAGATCGGACTCTCGCCCGCCTTGATCTTGGAACATCACACGAAGAAGGAGAGCAAAGCGGACTTCGACCGATTCAAATCAAAGGACTCGCCGCATCGCGTCGCCCTTTTGGTTGATCGCGGCGTGGAAGGCTGGAACGTCCCTGCTTTATTTGCTTGTGCATTGGCAAGGCAATTGAAAAGTAGTAACAACTTTATACTGCAAGCTGCTTCGCGTTGTTTGCGTCAGGTGGTGGGCAATAATGCCAAGGCGCGCATTTATCTTTCCATCGAAAACCGAAGCGTGCTGGATCGCCAACTGCAAGAGACCTACGGTGAAACATTTGCCGCGTTGCTTGGCGGAGAGTCGCACAGCAGGCAAGCCATCATCACCTTGCGAAAAGTGGACTTGCCGCCGCTGGTCCTACAAAAAGTCGTTCGCAGTGTGCAACGTATTGAAAAGGAAAACAAACCTGTTCAGTTGACCCGCCCTACTATCGGAGCGACGCGCGGAACTGTGACAGCTTATACTCCCAGTGAAACAGGTAAACTGCTTGCAATGAAAGAAGTATCTGAACTTTACGACATAGATACCTTCGATCTGTACACCACCGCACAGGATCTGGCGCGCAATTATCGTTTGGAAGCCTTTGACGTTTTGAGTGAACTGCGGCGCATTTATCCTGAGCAAGTTTTGCCGATATCTCACTATCCCGAACTTGCAAAGCAAATTGAAAAGCAGACTTCGCAATATGAAATCATCGAAGAGATAAAAGAAGACGCGCTGGCATTGGTAAAGAAAGATGGCTTTGAGAAAGTCACAGACGAGCAAGGCAATGAGACCTACACAGCGGAGATTTCCTACCCGATTGACCGCGAGCATTTGCTCATCCATTACGAGGCATGGCAAAAGCAAGCAGGCAAGTTTGGCTTTCATTACACACCCTACAACTTTGATTCAAACCCTGAAAAGAATTTCTTTGAAACACTGCTGGAGATGTTGAAGCAAAAGCCTGATGAAGTGGAAGACATTTATTTCACTGGTGCACTCACTGACTCAAGGAAAACCGATTTCTTTATTGA
Organism: uncultured Anaerolinea sp.; assembly: GCA_964543585.1. GTDB lineage: Bacteria > Chloroflexota > Anaerolineae > Anaerolineales > Villigracilaceae > Defluviilinea. The sequence continues at coordinate 26,967 of CAZIYY010000047.1, forward strand.
GTATCGCGGTAACGACGGAAGGATGCACAATTACACGCCTGATTTCATCATTCGGCGTAAAGATGGAAAGTGTTTGATCGTGGAGATCAAGAGCGAACGCGAGCGCAGAAATGAAATAGACGGCGAGAACGGCGCAAAGGCAATTGCCACGCGCAAATGGGAAGGGTTGAACCCTGATAAGCTGAAGTATCAAATGATTTTCACTACGGGGAACAATGTTGATCTTACCAGTTTGGCAGAAGTTCAGAAAACTCTGGGAGGATAATTATGACAAATGACGAATATATTCTGAGCGTTCTTCAAAGATATGTGATCCTAACTGGTCCCTATTCGCCCGCCGAACAAGCCGCAAATTCTCTGAAACCTTATCTACGCAATTGGGCAAGTCCATATTTGAGTGACATATTTTTCTCTGGGTCTTACGCAAAGGGAACGGGTGTAAGAGGCTCAACCGATATTGACATATTTATTTCTCTTTCGGCGAACCATCCATCGAATCTAGCGGATATTTACAACTCCCTATTTAGTGTAATGCACCCCAAAATTTGGACAGTAGGACTAAACAAGATAAACTACTGTG
>CAZIYY010000048.1:0-27489 GCA_964543585.1 uncultured Anaerolinea sp.
CATCCTCATCCCAAAAGCCCCCAAACCAGACGAAGACATTTTCCCCTTCTCGAACAGGCAAGGCAGGAAATGTGTTCGGGCTATCCTCTGTGACGAAATAAGCGAGGATTCGCGCGTCAGCCTCCATCAATGCGGGCTGAATCGTGTTTTCAAAGTAGTTGATGAAATTGGAGTTCACGGGGGCATCAAAATAATAGATCGTGGCCGTCACAATTCCATCGCGGACTGTATTACTGTTTGGTCCCGAAGGGAGACGATTCTCATGCGTAAGCGAGAATCCAGAGGTCGGGTGCGCGAGGCGCAGTAGGAGGACGTTGTCCGAATCGATCATGGTGGCGTTGGCTGCGTCGCGATGCGCCTTCCAAATAGGTCCACTATAAAATGCAGCGAGCGATTGTGCACGCGCGGACATGTCGTTGAATCCGCGGAGCCAGACAAATTGATCCGGGTCATCGAGATTCCGAAATTGCCCGATGACTTGAATGCCTACAGCTTCCTGCGTTTCGACAAATTCACGGTCAAACAGCTCGATCAAGTCATCGCGTCTGTCTGGATGGAGGGTGTACTGTCTGAGTTCGACGATGGGGGAATGGGTTTGCGCTTTCATGCGCGCTCGTGTTCCATGATCCAGTTTGTTTCCCAGGTCTTTCCGCCATCGGCTGAAAAGGCTTGTTCCCACAGACAAGAGGTGGCGGTGATATTGGACCAGATGAAGCGGCTGTAGATATTCCGGCCTTCGAAGACCTCCTGAGCATAAAACTCGCCGCGTCCGTCTTTGAAGTCGCCGACCATGGGGACATCCAACATCCCGCTCGCGCCCGCTGCCCAATAGATGCTCCATTCCCGTGACTTGATATCGAATAGTCGTACGGTCACTGCATGGACTGTGCCCGTTTCCCTGTGCATGGTCACTTCGTCAAAATTGCCCAATCCGCTCAGGATCTTTTTGTCCACGCATGTCCCCTCGAACTCCTCCCATTCCGTTGACCCTTTCAGGCGCTCTTTCAACCGTTTGTGATGCATCTTCCAGGTTCCACTGAAAAAATCAAAATCATTCCGTCCGTCGTTTTCTGTTTGCATGTTCTGCTCCTTATATTCGACATCTTGCGAAAGTCTTTTTGCCACAGAGACCAAAGAGAAAATGAGTTTTAAGAGCTTTCTCTCAAGGGTCTCTGTGCACTCCCCTGGCACCGCCCGCTCCGCTAGGGCAGGTGTGTGGCTTGTGCAACTTATGCAAGAGATCTATTATGTTGAATTGCTTATATTCGCTCGAACGTATTTATCCAGTTCGTCTCCCAGGTCTTTACGCCATCTACCGAGAAAGCCTGTTCCCACTGACACGAGTTTGCTGTGATCTTCGACCAGGTGAAGCGGCAGAAGATGTGCCGACCTTCGAAGACTTCCTGCGAATAAAACTCTCCAACACCGTCCTTGAATCTGCCGATCATTGGGACATCTAACATCCCGCTCGTGCCCGCTGCCCAATAGATGCTCCATTCGCGTGACTTCACATCGAAGAGTCGTAACGTGAAGCCGTGGGTGGGGCCTGTTTCCCTGTTCATGATCACTTCGTCGCAATGGCCTAGTCCGTTCAGGAGTTTTTTGCCTACTGCCGTCCCTTCGAACTCTTCCCAATCCGTTGACCCTTTCAAGCGCTCTTTCAGCCTTCGGTGACGCATTTTCCAGGTCCCAATGAGGAAATCAAAATCGTTTCTGCCGTCGTTTTCGGTTTGCATGCTCTGCTCCTTCCAAAGTGTGTTGAATTACACTTTCAGTATAGGGAGAAATGCGGACAGGATCGTTCCTAATTTAGAACTGATGAAATGGGATTATCCTGAAACAAATCCATCTTCTGCGAACAAAAAACGGTCACGGACGTGATGTCAACAGCCCCACCCGACTATTGGACACCCTACCCTCCCGAAGAACATCAGGACGATGCAACGGGCACACGTCCCCAAATCCGCAAGGGAGGTTGCACAGGCTATTCTGTCCATGTGGTGCGGATTTGGAGACACAGTACCCGAGCGTAGCGAGTGGTAGGGCTTGGCGATAGGCGTTTTTCTGCAAATTGAAAAACGGTCTCGGATGTGATGTCAACGAGACCGTTTTGTGTTTGTGGTGCGTGGGCGTAAATATGAATGACGATTGTGGGATAGGAACAAATCACCAGACAAATAGAATGGGATGTAGAATTGTCAGAGGTTGGATGAGAAGGACAAAACAGAATTGGTCAAGAGACCAATACCAAACGAGGTCACACATATGGCGTAATACCAGAAAGGATAAAGCACGTGCGCCCTATACTTGTATTTCTAAATATCGCAATACTAATTGTCGGGCTTACTGCGGCCTGCAGCTCGCCTCCCACTCCAGCGGCAACAGGCCCTATTGACGTTACTACATTCAACGGTCGGATCGTATTTGATAATGGCGAGGACATTTACACGGTCAATGCGGATGGTGCGAATCTAAAACAGTTGACAGATAATCCCGGCGCCGAGTTTGACCCAATGTGGTCACCTGATAGTAAACAAATCGTTTACAGAGATTCCCGCCGCGGTACCAATCATGACGATGAGATTTACGTAATGAATGCCGATGGCTCAAGCCAAACCAATTTGTCCAACAGCCCATCATCAAACGAATGGGGACCCGCCTGGTCACCTGACGGCAAGCAGATTGCATTCAATTCTGATCATACAGGTGGACTGACCCAACTCTACGTTATGAATGCAGATGGTTCAGATTGGAAACAGCTTGGGGAACAAGAAGCCGAATATCCCAGCTGGTCACCTGATGGGGGCAGGATCGTTTTTATGTCCTCAGAAAGTTCGACATATGATCTCTACATCATAAATTCAGATGGTTCGAATCTAATCCGTTTGACAGATGCTCCTGGGGAAGATGGCTGGCCTGCATGGTCGCCAGACGGTCGAAAGATTGTCTTTGAATCCGAGCGCGATGACTGCCGTCTCTCTGACCGTCCCGATTGCGGAAACAGCGGCGACATTGGGCCCTTCTTTGATCTATGGGTTATGAACCCTGATGGCTCCGAGCAAATACGACTCACTGAAATATTTGGTCAATTCTCTGCATGGTCTCCTGACAGCCAATACGTCATATTCAACTCGTTCGGCGGCCTCTTCGCGATAAAGACAGGTGGCTCTGACACCGCGCAGTTGCCGATCAACGGCGGTGGGACAGATCTTCTGTTTTCCGATTGGATACCATAGGGCGATCAGGTCCGCAGATAAGGTAATGTGTGAGACCAAGGTCAGATTGCTGTTCCACCTGACCTTCCCCTACCCTTACGAGCTCACGTCCCCAAATCCGCGAGGGAGGTTGCACAAGTTATTCTGTCTGGTGTGGACTTGGAGAGGGCTTGGCGATAGGCATTTTCTGCAAAATGAAAAACGGTCTCGGATGGGATGTCAACGAGATCGTTATATTAAGAAGTAGAATTAGATCGCAATCCGCGCCAATTGAAAGCAGCAAAACAGGAGGCTTCAAATGTTCAAATCCAAACGCAGGCCAATTGTAATCCCGCAATCAGAACATCTCAGGCTGGTGGGTACGCTGGCAATGTTATGGGGCAATGTTGATTTTGATTTTCCGCCCGTTGAACGTAGTTCCATGATCATGGGCATGGGATTACATGACCGCGGTTACGGCTTCCTGGATAATTCTCCCATTGGCGGCATGAGCGATGAGGAATGGATTGGGATCGCGCGGCGCGGCTTTTACATGCAATACTCGGATGCAGTTGCAGATACGATTGCCAAATACCATGTCAGGCGGCTCGCCAGTCACGACGAATCGGCTGAGCGCGAGGCTATGACCGCCGAATTTTCGCAGGTGATTGACGAACAACTACGGCAACATCATCTCTCCAAAGAGCTTTTCGACCGCGTGGATCGCATTACAGATTTTTGCGACAAAATTTCCTTCGAGTTTTGTTTTGATGTGCCTGCCTCAGACGCCGTCTCGCTCTTTCCACGGAATGGTGAAGACACGGAAATTTCTGTCAAGTATTCTGTGGAAGATGGAATGGTCCACGTTACGCCCTGGCCTTTTTCGGTCGACAACTATGAGAGCTATTTGATCGCTTATCAATTGGATGGATATCCCGAACGGCTCGATCCATTCATCCTGCCTTATCGGTTGCAGAGGCGATAATCAACCCTTCACTTGTGCAAGACTATAAAATGAAAAACGGTCTCAGATGTGATGTCAACAGCCCCACCCGACCTTCCCCCTACGGGGATCTTCGGCGGACACCCTCCCCAAATCCGTGAGAGAGACTTCATAGGTTATTCAGTTTTCCTCTCGAAATTTGGAGAAGGCTTGGCGATGGGCATTTTTCTGCGAAATGAAAAACGGTCTCGGATGGGATGTCAACGAAACCGTTTTCTTTTACCTTTGCGAATCAATTAATTCTGGCATCCTATCAGTGATCAATTGGGTAAAATCAACTCAAACTTTCTCGAAATGGTGATTTTATGACAACCGACCTTTGTTTTTTACCAGCCATTGAGTTGACCCGGCTTTTGAGCAATAAAGAAATCTCTGCGCGGGAAGTTGTGTCCGCTCATTTACAGCAGATCGAGCGCGTCAACCCCAAAGTGAATGCAATTATCACATTGGTCCCTGAGCAGGCATTGGCTGAAGCTGATCGTATTGATGCCATAAGAATGCGCGGGGAGATCCTCGGTCCGTTGCATGGATTACCTGTCGCACATAAAGACCTTCAGCCCACGCGCGGAATTCGTACAACCTACGGTTCGCCTATTTATCGCGATCACACCCCGCAGGAGGATTCCCTTGTCGTTGAACGTCTCAAGCAAGGCGGTGCGATCACTCTTGGCAAAACAAATGTGCCCGAGTTTGGCGCTGGCTCACAGACCTTCAATCCGGTTTTTGGTCCCACGCGAAACCCCTATGACCTTACCCGCACAAGCGGCGGAAGCAGTGGCGGCTCTGGCTTGTGGCTTGATTCCCATTGCGGATGGAAGCGACATGGGCGGTTCGCTCCGCAACCCGGCCGGATTTTGCAATGTCGTTGGGCTTAGACCGTCGCCCGGACGCGTCCCTTCCTGGCCCGTTGAACTGGGTTGGTTTACGCTCTCTGTGGATGGACCCATGGCGCGCACCGTGGCGGATGTGGCATTGACTCTTTCGGTTCTCGCGGGACCCGATCCGCGTTCTCCAATCTCGGTGGGTGATCCCGGCAGTAAGTTTGCTCAGCCGTTGGGGCGTGATTTCAAAGGAACTCGTGTTGCCTGGATTCACCTTGGTTTGCCCTATGAGCCTGAAGTAACACAGGCGGTAAATTCCACGCGCAGCACGTTTGAGTCATTGGGTTGTATTATTGAGGACGTTGAACCGGATTTTTCAGATGCGGATGAAATTTTCAAGATATGGCGGGCATGGAGTTTTGAAGCTGGTTTGTCTGAGGAATACAGTGCCCAAAAAGACAAATTAAAAGATACAGTCATCTGGAATATTGAACAGGGCATCTCGCTCACCGGCCCTCAATTGGCGCGGGTGGAAGTCAAACGAACGCAATTATTTCACCGCATCCGCAAATTTATGGAGAAGTATGAGTTCTTGATTTTGCCTGTCAGCCAGGTTTTGCCGTTTGATGTGGAAAAGCCGTACCCGAACGAGATCAATGGTGTAAAAATGTTAACCTATATTGATTGGATGAAGTCCTGTTATTATTTATCCACGATTGGTCTTCCTGCCTTGTCCGTGCCTGGCGCCTTTACCGAATCAGGTTTACCTGTGGGTGTGCAGATCGTCGGGCGGCATCTTGATGATTGGGGTGTTCTCCAACTTGGATATGCGTTTGAGCAAACCGCTCAACTTTGGAAACGCCATCCAGAAATTGCGAATTAGGGTGATATCAACAGTCCCACCTGTCCTTCCCGCTTCGGCGATCTGCGACGTACCAATTACTTCTTCCCATTCTTTGCCGCCTGCACAAACCCCACAAACAACGGGTGCGGCTTCATCGGGCGCGACAAAAACTCAGGATGGAACTGACTGCCAACCATAAACGGATGATCTTTGATCTCTGCGACTTCGACCAGCTTTCCATCAGGAGACATGCCTGAGAAAACCATGCCTCCTTTTTCGAAATCCTGCTTGAAGGCATTGTTGAATTCAAAGCGGTGACGATGACGTTCATCCACTCGCTCTTCGGCATACGCGGCGGCAGCTCTGGATTCCTTTTGTAATTCGCACGGATAAAGCCCAAGTCGCATCGTCCCGCCCAGATCGGTGATCGAGCGTTGATCGAGCATCAGGTCAATGACAGGGTATTCCGTGCTTCGGTCAAACTCCGATGAATTTGCGTCCTCGTGATTCAAAACGCCGCGCGCAAAGTCAATGCACATCGTCTGCATTCCCAAACATAAACCGAGATACGGAACCTTCTTCTCGCGAGCATAACGCGCCGCTAGTACCTTTCCTTCGATGCCGCGTGACCCGAATCCGCCAGGGACAAGGATGCCATCCGAATTTTGGATGATATCCCAGCCTTTGTCTTTTTCAAGGTCAGTGGAGTGAACCCAGCCGATTTCAACTTCGACGTCATTTGCAAGCGCGGCATGTTTGAGCGCCTCACGCACGGACATGTACGCGTCCTGTAACTCGACATATTTCCCAACTAGCGCGACTTTCACGGTTGGCTTTGGCTTTCTCACGCGTTCCACCAACTTTTCCCACGGCTTCATGTCTGGTTTACGTGTGGCTTTCATGTTCAGTTTGTCAACGAGATAATCGCCCACACCCGCTCTTTCCAATAGCAGTGGAACTTCATAAAGCACATCGCTCGTGACCATCGGGACAACCGCCTGCTTTTCCACATCGCAGAACAAGGCGATCTTGTCGCAAAGTTCTTTATCAACTGGATAATCCGAGCGCGCAATGATCATATTCGGGGAAATACCAATCGAGCGCAGCGCCGCGACAGAATGTTGAGTGGGCTTGGTCTTGATCTCGCCCGTCGCGCCGATGTATGGAAGCCACGTCACATGGATGAAGTAGACGTTCTCGCGACCAAATTCATTGCGGAGTTGCCTCAACGCTTCAAGAAAGGGTTGTGACTCGATATCGCCGACTGTCCCGCCGACTTCAACGATGACGACGTCCGCGCCCGTCTCTTTCCCAATCGACGCGACCCGGCGCTTGATTTCGTTTGTAATGTGCGGGATCACCTGAATCGTCCCGCCGAGAAAATCGCCGCGCCGTTCCTGGCCGATGATCTCCGCGTACACCTGTCCGCTGGTGAAGTTGCTGGAGCGGCTCAAGCGGATGTCAATGAATCTTTCGTAGTGACCAAGATCAAGGTCTGTTTCCGCGCCGTCATCCAGAACGTAGACTTCACCGTGTTGATACGGACTCATCGTACCAGGATCAACGTTGATGTACGGATCCAGTTTCTGCACGGTGACTTTGAATCCGCGTTCCTTGAGCAGAAGCCCCGTCGCCGCGGCGGTCACGCCTTTGCCCACCGACGAAACAACACCGCCTGTATAGAATAAATATTTTGTAGTCATAATTTACCTTTCAGATGTCATTGTGAGGGCGACAGCCCGAAGCAATCCCCGACACAAAGGGAGATTGCTTCCTTGGGCTAAAGCCCTCTTCGCAATGACATGATTAAAAGCGATGGGGAGGGCGTTGAGGCCCTCCCCATCGGGGATTGCGTACTGTGTGGGGTGTTGGTCGTTTTTCGTCTTCATCCGACCAGCTTGACGAGGTCTTCCGCCGCGCGCCGCATCTCAAGGAAGATCATGCCCAATTTCGCGTCCTGACGCGCCAGCGCGGTCAGAACCGCTTCCTCTCCAATGGAGGTCAGCACGATCGCGCCTTTGTTGCCCTTGATGTAAACCTGCTCCAGGCCCTTGCGTCCAAGTTCCGTTGAAATGCGTTCGCCGAGAGAAAGCATCGCGGCAGACATCGCCGAAACGCGGTCTTCTTCCACGCCTTGTTGAAGAGCCGAAGCCATGATCAGCCCGTCCACCGAAACGACCGCCGAAGCCTCGATATCGGGCGCGGCGGCTTGCATATTACGCAAGCGTTCCACCATTAGGTCAGCGCGATTTTTTGACATAGAAATTCTCCTGAGTGAACTCTGTCAAAGTTTACCATACTTCAAAGACTCTGGAGTCGGACAGGCTTGATGTCCGATTTCTTTGCAAAGAATTTGACCGCCGTTTCCCTTCATGTTAGACTTACATGTTCAATTGATGAAACTCCGCCTCTTTCTGCCCCTCGTTTTGTTCCTGATCGCCGCGCAGGATGCCCCGCCGATTGCGATCACCGCACCTCTTGCGGGTGATATTTTGCGCGGCGAAGTCAGCATCACTGGCACGACGGACGTTGTCAACTTCCTCTCCTCTCAACTGGATTTTGCCTACGCCTCCAACCCGACTGACACCTGGTTCACCATCCAGACATTTTCTCAGCCCGCGCTGGATTCTGCTCTTGCCGTCTGGAACACGACCTCCATCAGCGACGGCGACTACATCCTGCGCTTACGCGTGAATCTCAACGACGGCACATTTCAAGAAGTGACTGTTCCCCTCGCGGTACAAAACGATGTTCCAATTACAACACCAACACTTGCTTCGACCCCCACACCAAATACTGTGGAAGTTCAAATCCCCACACCATTCCTACTCGCCGCCTCCCCGACCCCAACCGATGTCCCACGCCCCACACCGACCGCGCTCCCAACAAACCCTGCATCTTTGAATCAAAGTGAAATCTTTGCAAGCCTAAGGCGCGGAAGCCTCGTTATCATCGGGCTATTTATCCTCTCAGGCATCCTCATGCGCCTCCGCCGAAACTAACCTCCACGCAAAGCGTCTAATTCTCCAATCTCTAATTCTCCATTTACCAGTTACCAATAACTCATGACACCTGAACAAACCTTCCTCCTCATCGGTCTGGGCAACCCAGGCCGCGAATATCAAAGCAATCGTCACAACGTTGGCTTCATGTTAATTGACCGTCTTGCCGTCCGCCTGAACGCGCGCGGCATGAAGGTGCAATCGAAAGCCATCGTCACCGCCGCGGCACATGAAGAGCGCAAACTCATCCTCGCCAAGCCGCAGACTTTTATGAATCTCTCAGGGCAGTCGGTGCAGGGATTAATCCATTTCTACAAACTACCATTTACCAATGTGATGATCCTCTCCGACGATTTGGATATTCCATTTGGAACAATCCGTATTCGCGCTTCGGGCGGTCCTGGCGGGCAACGTGGATTGTCTTCCATTCTGGAAAAGTTGGGCACGAAGGAAGTTCCGCGTTTGAGGCTTGGCATCGGTCGCCCGCCTGGCAGAATGGATCCCGCCGATTACGTCCTGCAAAATTTCTCGCGCGAAGAGATAAAGACTCTTTCAGAAGTATTAGACCATGCGGCAGAGGCAGTTTTGGCTTTTGTGACTGATGGGTTAAATAAATCCATGAATGATTTTAATGGGGGTGTAAAAGAGTAAACGGTGGTCGAGTAGGTCGAACGGTAGCGAGACCGTATCGAGACCACCTGTAACAAAAGCATTCCTGCTTACCGGTTGGTTTCGATACGCCCCGACGAACACGGGACTACTCAACCAGCGATGTATTGATGAAACATGCAAACCATCCTCAACACCCTCCGCTCCCTTCCTCAATATCAGCAACTGCTGAAAGATATCCAATCGGGTAAAGGACTCCCTGGCTTGGGATTGCCTCGCGCCACGCGGTTGCCCATCCTAGCCGCGTTGCTCGAAGATATAAATCAACCCATCCTTTTCATCACTGATCGCTCTGATCATGCGTTGTCTTTGTTCGATGAATTGGGATTTTGGGTCAAGTCGCCGCGCTATCATTTTGCGGAGCCTAATCCGTTGTTCTATGAGCAAGCCGCGTGGGGGGTGACGACTCGCCGAGAGCGCTTGCAGACACTGCAGGCATTATCTGCTTATCACCTGCCGTTCGCGCAGAAACCCGAAACCCCACCTGTCTTTGTGACCTCCGCGCGTTCATTAATGACGCGCACTCTGCCGCGCCGTGATTTTCTCAAGGCTTGTAAGAAATTATCCGTCAATCAAACTATTCAACCCGATGCGCTCTTGCGGAGTTGGGCGGAGATCGGCTATCAGCGCGTCAACACGGTTTTGGAGCCAGGTCAGTTCTCGCGCCGCGGCGGCATTCTCGATGTCTGGACTCCTGCGGAAAAACTGCCCGTCCGCGTGGATTTCTTTGGGGATGAGATAGAGACGCTTCGTAAATTCGACCCTGCGTCACAACGCACGATTGAAAAACTGGATTCGATGCTGATTACACCCGCGCGCGAATATATCGCGATGGGAGAGCAGGGGATTGAGCTATCTGAATTCCACATTCCCTTACTCCATGGACAACCTGCCAGCCTTTTAGATTATCTTCCGAAAAAAGCCATAGTGCTGATTGATGACTTGTCAATTATAGAAAGCATGGCGGCGGAAGTGGAAGAGCAGGCTGTCAAATTCAGACAGGACAGTATCGCAGAAGAAACGTTGGCTGCTGATTTTCCATTGCCATATATTCCCTGGTCTGAGTTGCATGACAGTTTGCAGGAACATGCTTCGCTGGAGTTGGGTCATTCGACAGAAGAAATGAGTGACGCTTCCCTTGCTTCATGCTTTAGCCATGATGAAAGGTTTGGAGGGAGACTCAAGCCCTTTGTGGAGTACTTAACTTCAATCGTGGAAAGTGGCGAGCAAGTTATTGTCGTGTCGCGTCAGTCCCCCCGTCTGCAGGAGTTGTGGCTTGAATCCGATCACCGTGATTTCGAATCCAAGAATCCAAAATTTATTGAGGCATCTCTCTCTGAAGGCTTCGTTCTTCAAACCAAATCTCCATCCTCCATTCATCTCATCTCTGATTCGGAAATCTTCGGTTGGGAACGCCCGCAACCGCGCATGCGCCAACGTCCTGTTGCAGAAACGCCCGAATCTGTTTATGCTGATTTGCAGGTGGGCGATTATGTTGTTCACATTGATCACGGTATTGGTCGTTTTGGAGGATTAGTTCAACGCGAACTCGATAATCACCTGCGCGAATTTCTCGCTGTTGAATATGATAATGGCGGACAGTTGTACGTGCCTGTGCATCAAGCAGACAGGCTCACGCGTTATGTCGGCGCGGAGGGCGCAGTGCCAGGGTTGGATCGTTTGGGTGGACAGGAGTGGCATGACAAAAAAGGGCGCGTCAAGCAGGCAGTCATCGAAGTTGCGCAGGATATGTTGGACTTGTACGCGCGGCGAAATGTTGTGCAGGGGTATGCTTTCAAGCCCGATACTTCATGGCAAAAGGAGTTGGAAGACTCGTTCCCCTATATTGAAACTGAGGATCAAAAGCGCGCCCTAAACGAAATCAAACGCGACATGGAGGCAACGCGCCCAATGGATAGACTCTTGTGCGGTGATGTAGGTTATGGAAAAACAGAAGTCGCGTTGCGCGCTGGGTTCAAGGCAGTGATGGACGGCAAGCAGGTCGCGATCCTTGTGCCAACGACCGTGCTGGCGCAACAACATTATGAAACTTTCCTGCAACGACTCGCCGCGTTCCCTGTGAAAGTTGAAATGCTTTCGCGCTTCCGTACGCCGCGTGAGCAAACCGCGATTTTGCATAGTCTCGCAATTGGCGAGATTGATATTGTAGTTGGCACGCATCGTCTGATTTCATCCGATGTGCAATTCAAAGAACTTGGCTTGGTTGTCATTGATGAAGAGCAACGCTTCGGCGTGACTCATAAGGAGCATCTCAAGAAACTTCGCACCGAAGTGGATGTACTCACGCTCACTGCAACTCCAATTCCGCGCACGTTGTACATGGCGCTCACGGGTGTGCGCGATATTTCAAACCTCAATACGCCCCCTGAGGAGCGTTTGCCGATTGTCACACATGTGGGTCCGTATTCACCAAAACTTGTGCGTCAAGCCATCTTGCGTGAACTCGAACGCGGCGGACAGATTTTCTTCGTGCATAACCGAGTCAACACGATTGATGCGATGAGGGCGCATCTCAATCAACTCGTCCCTGAAGCAAACGTGGATATCGGTCACGGTCAGATGCCCGAAGTCCAACTTGCAGATGTGATGCACCGCTTCAACGCGGGCGAGACGGATATTTTGCTTTCAACGACCATCATCGAATCTGGATTGGACATCCCGAACGCGAACACACTCATCGTGGATCGCGCCGACACGTTTGGTCTGGCTCAACTCTATCAACTGCGCGGCAGAGTCGGACGCGGGGCGGCTCGGGCATACTCGTACTTTTTCCGCCACAAAAAGTTAAGCCCCACGCTCGAAGGTCAACAGCGGCTCGAAGTGATCGCGGAGAACACACAACTTGGCGCGGGTTATTCGATTGCGATGCGCGACCTTGAGATCCGCGGCGCGGGCGATTTGCTTGGCACACGCCAGCATGGACATATCCAGGCGGTGGGATTTCATCTTTACACGCGGCTGTTGGCGGATGCGGTGAGGAGGATAAGAGCCGTCAAAGGTCGAACGTCAAACGTCTTTGATCAAGAATTGACGTTCAAACGCTCGACGTTCGACCTGCCTTTGTCCGTGCCCGTGAATGTAGACTTGCCTCTTGCAGTTGGCATCCCCGCGGATTACATCGCTGACCAGGATTTGCGTTTGCGTCTATATCGTCGCATCGCGGATTTGCGCGATGAAACCGAAATCGAAGCGCTGGCTTCGGAGTTCAAGGATCGCTTCGGCGAGTTGCCTGAGATGGCGGAGAATTTGTTTTATCAAATGCGCGTCAAACTGCGCGCGGAGAAAGCGGGGTTATCGTCAATCAATTGGGAGAACGGGCAGGTTGTGTTGCGGTATCCGGCATCGCCAAATGGCAAGGAAAACCGTTTGCCTGATCTCGCCCCAGGCATAAGAGGCGGAAAAGATTCATATTGGTGTAATTTTGGAAAAGAAAACAATTGGCGAGAAAAGTTGATGAAAGTGTTGGAGATCTTGTCACAAAAATAAAGGCGATTGATAACTTTCAGTCGTCTCTATTTTTATGTTGACATTTTCAATTTGACTTGTCCCGTTGATCTTTGACAACTTTGCCATCTTTCATGACTAATACGATATTGTCGTTGTTTTCCAAAGCGCGGATGTCTTGCAGTGGATTCGTTTTTGCGATGATGATATCAGCCAGTTTGCCTGCCTGAACCGTTCCCACTTGATCCTGCCAGCCCAAACATTCAGCCGCAATCTTTGTGGTCGCCACGATTGATTCCATGGGAGTCATCCCGATGTTGACCATCAAGCCAAGTTCACGCAGATTGGTGCCATGCGGCATGACACCTGCATCTGTGCCCATCGCAATTTTGACTCCCGCTTTATGGGCGCGCGTGATGCTGTCACTGTGTATTTCAACGACCTCACGCGATTTACGGACCCCGTATTCTGGCATACCGCCCTTTTCTCCAACTTCAAGGACGGCGAGAGGCGCAAGCAGGGTCGGCACAAGGAATGTGCCGCGCTTGAGCATCAGGTCAATGGCTTCGTCATCGAGGAAGATGCCGTGCTCAATGGAATGAATTCCGGCGCGCACGGCGTTTTTGATTCCCTCCAGTCCCTGCGCGTGCGCCATCACTTTTACGCCGCGTCGGTAAGCCGCTTCGCGTACGATCACCTCCAACTCTTCAGGTGAGAATTGTGTGAACTCGGGATGATCGGTAGGGCTGAGCACGCCGCCAGTGGAACAGATTTTGATGATGTCTGCCCCCGCGCGTAAAACTTCACGCACTTTGCGGCGACAGGCATCAACCCCATCCACGCGCGATTCGGGGAATCCTGGATAAGCGGGGAACAGATCGAATTCATTTCCCGAACGCATCCAGCCATCAGCGTGACCGCCGGTGATGGTGAGCACGCTGATGCTGATCTGCATACGCGGCCCCAACACTACGCCGCTTTCCACTGCCTGCTTGACTCCCGCGTCTGCGCCGCCCGCGTCACGTACGCTGGTGATGCCTGCATCAATCGTGCGCTTCATATATTGTGCGGCATTGAAGAAGCGCATTGAAAATGGAGTGACCATATCGCGCGCGATATTGACTCCTTCAAGCATGAGATGAACATGTGTATCAATGAAGCCTGGCAGGATGTATCCACCGCCCGCGTCAATTTCGTGGATTGATTCGTTGGGGAGACTGAAACTGTGTGCCTGCCCGACCGCCTGAATGCGATTCTCCTTGATAAGTAAAGCGGCATTGGAAATTGGCATATTACCTGTGCCATCAATGAGCATTCCATTACGGATAAGCGAAGTTGTCATATTTATCTCTTGTCCTTTGAATTGAGTGTTTCGAGTATAGCATTGTCGGAGGCGATTACGCCTTTATTTTCACCGCGCGCGTTGCAATATAGCTGGGATGGTATTTATGCAATGGCGAATCCATCATGTAATCTTCGTACATATCCGTGATGACAAAACCCGCGTCGCATTGGCCGCCGAGTAGTTCCGTGAGCGATTTACCGAATTCAACAGGCAATCCTTTTTCGATGAGTTCATCCAGATCTTCTTTCGGGATGCTTATCAAATCTGAATACGGAATCGAATGGGCGATCTCCAGAATCCCCTCATCCGCCTTATATAAATCAAATATGTAATGGACGGGATTCATTGAACCAGTCATCAACACCCCTCCGTGCCGAAGCACGCGATAACATTCCTTCCAGACAATGCGCACATCTGACATGAACACTGTTGAGCAAGGATTGAAAACTAAATCAAACGATTCATCCGCAAACATGGATAAATCCGCCGCATCGCCCTCCACCGTTTTCAGACTCAACGCTTCTCTCTCAACCACGAGTTGATCCTGTTTCAATTGGCTTGGGGAGTTGTCGAAGACGGTCACATTTGCGCCGACTGCCGCGAGCACAGGTCCCTGTTGACCGCCGCCGCTCGCGAGGCATAACACGTCCGCGCCTTTGAGCGAAGGGAACCATCGCTGGGGTACGGCGATATTTTCAGTAAGCACAACGCTGAATTCTCCCTGCCTTGCTTTTGCAATGACTTCTGAACTAACCGGTTGTGTCCAGCGGTTTGCCCCGTCATCCACTTCCTTGTTCCATGCGTCGCGGTTGTAGGCTCGAATATCCATGTGTTCTCCGTTGGTAGTGTGTGCGGTGATTGTAAAGGGTGAGGAGACGCCTGTCGAGACGGAATCAGGCTTCGGCTTAGGAGGAGGCGGTTAAAAAAGTTGGGACGGATCCTTGCGTTAGACCTGTCCCATTTGATGAGGAGGAGCTCCAGCGTTGCGTTAATCCGCAGCGGCTGGTTCTGCAATAGGGGTGCGGGAGCGATGAGTCTTGTTGAGAATTGTGAAACCGAGAGTGGCAAGCAGTCCGATACCTCCACATAAAACCCACAAGAGGTTTGGATTGGTTCCATCCAGAATCAACCCTGCGAAGTAGGGACCGATTGCAAAGGCAATGCTCCATGTGAGACCAGAGACAGCCATGTAGCGCCCGCGCATTTCTTCGGGAGCAAAACTCGCCACCAGTGATTGTTGGAAGGGTGAGACGATCATTTCGCCGATGGTGATGACGATCATCGCAATTGCAAAAAGCGTAAAGGTTGGGACGAAGCCGTACATCGCAAATCCGATTGCATAGAGCAGCGTGCCTGCCGCCATCATCAACATCGGTTTGTATTTTTCAAGCCTGCGCGCAACCCAGAATTGGAAGAGGACAACGATGACGGCGTTGAGACTGAGCAGTGAGCCATAACTTAATGCTGGCAGTCCGTGTTGATCGCGCAGGAAAACGCCCAGCGTTGAGTTCATGTTCATATACACGAGAGTCATCATCACAGTGACAGCAATGAATGCCACAAATGGTGTGTCTTTGAACACGCGCCCGTAGCCCGCGAAGGTTTGCCTCATCGTTTTCGGGTTTCGCGTTTTCATGCGCCTTTGGTTTTGTTTCGGGCAGCGCAAAGATGACGATGGTCGCCGCGATCACGCTGATGACCGCGTCAACGATGAAGAGCGTGAGGTAGGAGTTGGCGATCAGTAATCCCGCGATGGGCGGCGCGATGATAACCGCGACGTTGAAGACTACGCGGATGATGCCATAGCCTTCAGCGCGTTTCTCCTGCGGGAGCAAATCTGCAACGACGGCTTCGTGCGCAGGATGTCCAATGCTGGAAAGCGTGCCAACGATCGCCACAACGGCAATGAAGATTCCGAGCGTGGGAGCAAAGCCCATTCCAAGCGCGCTGAGTGAGGAGAGCACAAGGCTGAAGGTGATCACCACTTTGCGCCCCATGCGGTCCGTGAGCGCGCCGCCGAGCGCGCTCCCGACCATCCCAGAGACTGAGAAGACTGCGAATAGAATGCCTACGGTGGACATGCCAATTTCAAATTTTTTGGTGAGGTACAGCGCAAAGAACGGATAGAGCATGAACCCGCCGAGGCGGTCTATAAACACGATCAGGTTGTACACCCAGAATGCGCGCGGGTATTCGCTGTAAACTTTTTTTGTTCTTTCCAGTAAAGCGTTCATTTTTCTCCAAGTTTATGCCCAAGCCACTGAGAGCAAAATTTCTAACGGGCAAAACCACTTGAGGTTGACTTGTTGCAATTGGCTTGTGGAATCTCGTAACGTTGGCGGAGTTGCCTACCTGTCGAAATCATCCAATTTGCGAACCTGAACATTGTCCGCTCGAACACGCCGGGGCGATAGACGCGGGATTTGAGCGCCAGTTTTTCGAGCTGGATCTGTTTGACTTCATCCAATATGCGCTGACGGTGATATTCAGCGTGTATTTCATCCTGCCAGTGGTTCATTTGATTCTCCTTTGGTTAAGCCAAACTAATTAAAGGCGACCAAGTAAAAAGGCGTGGACTGCCTTGAGGGTTTTTTCAATGCGATCGTTATTGAGGACATATACTTTTGCCCCGCTTTCTCTCTTTTCCTGTAAATAGCCTGTGGCGGTAAGTTGTGTCAGGTAACGCGAAATGCTTGGCTGGCTCAGGTTGATGGTTTCCATGATTTCCTGTGAGCGCATCTTGCCTTTCTCTGCGATCATTTGTAAAATGTGCAGGCGCGTATGGTCTGCCAGTGCGGACAGTCTTGCGACGATCTCGGCGCGGTCCAACTCGGGAACGTGTACTTCCGACCCTTCGGGCAAATGCGCCCCAAAGTATATGTAGAAGTTGTCTCGTATCTTTGTGGTGCGGATATAAGGGCCAATATGGGTATTGGGAATGAAGATCAATTCCTTTGCGCTTTCAAGTTCATCGCCCCATTTTGATTCGTTGAACTCCTTGCCTGTCACAAATTGGACAATCTCGGGGCGCGTCATGTCGCTCACGTCAATTTGGTTGAACGCCTTCGCAGATTCTTCCAGCATGGGGCGGACGCGCGTCCATTCAGCTTGCAAGTGATTCTTCCAAAACCAGCGAATGTGTCCCGTGACCAGTTGTTTGAGCGCGGCGGGGTCAATTACGTATTCGTAGGCGCGCGTCTCGATTTCTTCGTCCGTTAGTTCTTCGCCGAAACGATATCTCAAAAAGTCCACGTAATTTTTAGCAGAAGAGAGAACTTCGTCCCAATCAACTGGTTGAGTTTGATCCTTTCGCGCAGTTTCTGTCAGGCAAATTTTGGAGTACGCCTCCAGCAAACGGTCGCGAAATTCCGAAGGCGGAGTGGCATCGAGGTTGGATAAATATGTTTCGAATATTATTCCAGTTGTGTCTGGGAGAATTGAATAATGAAAACCAATGGTCACCAGTTTGTGGCGAAACCGCTCCTCGCCGGACATTTGCGCGCGGGTCTTTGTCACCCATTCATGAATGCCTGGGTCATCCTCGCCAATTGAAACCAGGAGCATGCTGCCAAACGCATTGATGGCAGGCTCAATCATGACGAGTGAATTTTCAGTTCTGGTCTTTTCGAGGTTAATGGCAAAAGGGGACATGATTTTCTCCAAATCATTGAATTATTCACAAAATTGAATAATGCAAATATTTTAATCAGAATCAGGATTCTGTCAAGGATTCTGGGAAACGAAGAATCCCCGCCGAAAACTCGACGGGGAGCTGCAATCTCTCGCTTCTTTTCTGGACTTATGGACTGGGTGTGCCCTCGACAGCAACCCCCACCCAAGAGAAGTCCCGCTTTTCGCTGATCGCGCCCGCTGAGATGTACTGCGCTTGACCTTGTTCGTCCACGCCGTTCTGTCGAACAGTCGTTACCCACCAACGGACGATGTGCGCCAGATTGTCGTTTGGGCGGAAGGAGGTTGGCACGATGAATTTTGTATCCGTCACGTACTCGGTGAGCCGGCGTCCCTGACCGGATGTCACATCTTCAATCGTCACTTGATAGGCTTCGTTATCGCGCAATGCGCCGATTGAAGCCCACTGCAGCGTGACGACGTCATTGGCGAGGGTGAAGGCGGCGCCGTCCGCAGGTAGGAGCAGGTTCGGGGCTGGGTAGGGGGGCGGGAGGGTCGCAGTGGGAGTCGGTCCGGGTGTGGCAAATCTCGCGCATAACGGGATCAGCAGGGTTTGTCCCAGAAAAACATTATCGGTCGAAAGTCCGTTGTAAAACTTAATTGCATCCTGTGGCACGTTGTAATTTAGAGAAATGCTCGAAAGCGTATCGTTGGTTTGAACGGTGTATTGGGCCTTTTCGCAAGCCTGCGCGGTCTGTGTGGCTTCATTGGGAATTTCGGTTGGCGGAGGCGCGGGCGTAGGCGTTGGATATGGAATTTTCAAGACTTGTCCAACGGAAATAATACATGTAGCTGGCAGGCTATTTAAAACAATAATGCTTTGCACCGAAACCTTGAACGCGACTGCAATGCCGCCGCATGTTTCACCAGTGCGGACCGTGTAATCGAAAGGCGGCTGTGGCGTTTCAGTTGGGATCAGCGTGAGCGTAGAGACTTCCGTTTCCGTAGGCGTAATAGTGGCGGTTTCGGAGGGTGTGACTTCAATGGTAGGTTCGACAAGATCTCCGCCGATGCCCGCCTGCAAACTGAAGTAAACGACCGCCGCGCCGATCAGCAAAAGGATCACTAGCGCCCCAAGCGCCGCAGGCAGGCTGAGCGTGATCTCAGGCATGCGGCTGGCTTGTACAGTTGTTTCTGCTTTTTTCGATTTTGTAGTGGCTTTCGCGGTGAGTTCTGTGCCGCACACTAAACAACGCGTGGCGTTCTCGCTCAAGCGCGTTCCGCAGGTGGGACATACTTTTGTTTTTTGCGATGAAGGTTCCTGGAGCATAACGGCGGGAATTATACCATTGAACACTTTTTGGACTTTTTTGCGGGTCAGCCCCGTCAGCCACAGAGCGCACAGAGAAATCAGAGATCTTTTCTCAAGAAGACTCTCCTGGCACCGTATCGAATAGACCAGGGCAAGAGTGTAATCTCTGTGGCTAATAAATTCAATAGGATTACTATCGCCTCTTTCTACGCCTTGACCTGTTTCGCTCCGAATAAACTGACTCCAGCCTTAGACGCGTAATCGCTGTATCCGCCTATGTATTCCGTGATCTTTGAATCTTTCAATTCAAATATTCGATTTACTGTTCGGTCTAGAAAATATCTGTCATGTGAAATGACCAGCACTGTCCCGTTGAAGTCGTTCAACGCGTTCTCCAACACCTCGGCAGACGCAATATCGAGATTGTTCGTCGGCTCATCCAGCAACAGGAAGTTCGCGCCCGATAAAACCAGCAGCGCCAGCTGCAATCTGCTTCGCTCGCCGCCCGAGAGCGACCCAATGCGCTGAGTCGCCTGTTGATAGGTGAACAGGTATCGGATGAGAAAAGAAACTGCATTCGACTCGCTTATATTGCCAAAGAGTCGCACCGCATCAATCACGGATTGATCGAAATCCAACGTCTCATGCTCCTGCGCGTAATAGCCGACCTTCACACTTGGTCCGATTTTGATCTCGCCAATTGTAGGTTGCTCTTTTCCAAGGATCAATCGCGATAATACGGATTTACCTGCGCCATTCGCGCCGATCAACCCAACGCGCTCGCCATGCCGTATGAGAAAGTTGATATCCTCAAGTACGTTGCGGTGAGAAAATGTTTTTGTCATCTTATCAATCTCTAGCACCTGATTCGACCCGCGCCAGCCGTTGAGCGTCAAATCCATTCTGCGGCGTTCAAGGATGGGTCGATCAATTTTCTCGATTCGCTCGATGCGCGCTTCCATGGCGTGGATGCGACTTGCAAACTTGTCGTTGAAAATGACCCATACTTTGTATCGCTTCAATGCCATCTCAAGACGGCCGATCTCTCTTTGTTGAATTTGAAATAGTTCCTCCTGCCGCGCCAGGCGTTCTTCCTTGTCAATGATATATTCGGTGTAATTTCCCGCGAAAGTCGTGATGCTTCCATCTTCGATCTCGGCGATGTGTGTGGCGACTGCATCCAGAATATATCGATCATGCGAGATGATGACCGCCGCGCCAGGGTACTCAATAATGAGTTTCTCAAGATAGGCTTTCCCTGGCATATCGAGGTGATTATCAGGCTCATCCAGCAGCAACACAGACGGACGCGCCAGCATCAACCGCGCCAAGCCGATGAGCTTCTTTTGTCCGCCGCTCAACGCGCGAATTGGCTTGTCGAAATCCGATTCGGGCAATCCCAACCCCCGCAACAATTCACGGACGCGCGACTCGTAATTCAAGCCTCCCAGCGACTCAAACTCTTCCAGCAATTTGTGTTGCGCGTCAAGCGCGCGTTCAAGCGACTTCGGGTTGTTATATACGTCAGGGTCGCCCAGTTTGGATTCGACTCGATGCAACTCATTTTCAATCTCCGCCACCCGTGGATTACCCTCCAGCGCGAGCGCGATGGCTGTTTTCTCTGGCTCGAACTCGGGGTGCTGAGGCAGGTAGCCGACCGTCACGCCTTTGGCGCGGATCACTGTCCCGCCTTTTTCGGGCGCGTGTTCACCAATGATCAACCTGAACAGCGAAGACTTCCCCGCGCCATTCGGACCAATGAGTCCGATCTTCTGGTCGTGCTGAACTTCCCAGTTCAGGTCACGGAAGATGACGTGTGAACCGAGTATGAGGGTTGCGTTTGAAACAGTGATTGAGATCATATTTACTCCGATAATACTTTTTACTCTGCTGGTTGAGTAGCCCTGAGCCGCCGCACTGAGCCTGTCGAAGTGGTTCGTTGCGAAGGGCGTATCGAAACCACCGGATTTGAACTTAAACAAAAACGCCGCAGGGCGACTGCGGCGAAAGAAAACGTGAGAACGATTACTTATCTTTGAGCAACAGGCGCGTTTGTAGAAGGATCGTTGAAGATAAATCCGCGCATACCGATGCACAAGAAAATATTGCCGTATCGTTCGTATCGCATGATGAGAAGTATAACATTCCTTGCCCAAATTGCAAACAATCTGATAGAATACCATCCGCAAGCCGATACTTCGACTACGCTCAGTGCAAGCCCTCGGTCTCCAACGGCTGGGGCTTTTTTATCGCCTATTACCAATCTCTAATTCTCTAATCTTGAAAGTTGAGCAAAAAAGAATGATCGAAAGAAAAGACCTCCGTAACATCGCCATCATCGCGCACGTTGACCACGGCAAGACTACCCTCGTGGATGGACTCTTGCGCCAGTCGCATACCTTCCGTGAGAACCAGCAAGTTGCCGAGCGCGTGATGGATTCAAACGACCTAGAACGCGAGCGCGGCATTACCATCCTTGCCAAGAATACCGCCATTACGCTTGTTGACCCCGAGACCAACCAGCCCATCAAAATCAATATCGTGGATACACCCGGTCACGCGGACTTCGGCGGAGAAGTGGAACGCGTGATGAACATGGTGGATGGCGTTCTGCTCCTCGTGGACGCCGCTGAGGGTCCCATGCCCCAGACTCGCTTCGTGCTAAAGAAAGCGCTTCAAATGGGACACAAGGCTATTGTCGTCATCAATAAAGTGGATCGCAAGGACGCAGAACCCGCGCGCGTCCTCAACGAGACCTTTGACCTGTTCATCGAACTTGGCGCGAGCGAGGACCAAACGGATTTTCCCATTGTCTATGCTCAAGCCACAGCTGGAAGAGCGGGTCTTTCCACCGACCTCGGACCTGACCTGCAACCTATGTTTGACACCATCCTCAAGCATATTCCCGCGCCCAAAGTGGATCCCGATGCACCTTTGCAGTTGCTAGTCACCATGCTCGGATACGATGATTATCGCGGCGTCACTGCAATCGGACGTGTCTTTGCAGGCAAGATCAAAGCCAATCAGAAACTTGCTCGCATGACTGTGGATGGCCGCACACTTCCCGAATCAGCGAAATATCTTTATACATTCCAGGGCTTGAACAAAATCGAAATCGAAGAAGCCAGCGCGGGCGATATTGTTTCTCTCGCAGGGCTTGACGGCATTGCAATCGGTGAAACGCTTGCAGACCCCGCAAATCCTGTTGCGTTGCCAACCATCAGAGTGGAAGAGCCAACTGTCCGCATGACGTTTGGTGTGAACACATCTCCCTTTACGGGCACAGAGGGGAAGTGGAGCACCTCCCGCAAACTGCGCGAACGCCTGTTTGAAGAACTCCGCACCAATGTCTCCCTGCGCGTCGAAGAAACTGAGTCTGCTGAAAATTTTCTGGTTTCAGGTCGCGGTGAGTTGCATCTTGGTATTCTCATCGAAACGATGCGTCGCGAAGGATATGAATTTCAAGTCTCGCGTCCCGAAGTCATCTTTCACAAAGCGGATGATGGCGCGTTACTCGAGCCATACGAAGAAGTCCACATCGAGACGAGCGCGGAAACTGTCGGCGCCGTGGTGGAAATGCTTGGGGTGAGACGCGGCCAGATGCTGGGGATGCAGGATGCAGGTCAGGGAATGACGCGCATGGTCTATATCGCCCCGACGCGCGGCTTGCTTGGCTTCCGTTATCAATTCCTCACATCCACGCGCGGTGCGGGGGTGATGCACACAATCTTCCACGGCTACGATGAAATGGCGGGACCGATGACCACACGCACGACTGGTTCGCTGGTGGCGTGGGAAGCCGGCGATACAACGGCGTATGCGTTGAAGAACGCGGAAGAGCGCGGCATCTTGTTCTTAGGTCCTGGTGTTTCTGTCTACGAAGGCATGGTGGTTGGCGAGAATACGCGTGGACAGGATATGCCAATCAATGTTTGCAAGAAGAAACACCTCACCAATATCCGCTCGGCGCGCGGGGATATGGAAATCCGCCTTACGCCGCCCCGGCAGATGTCCCTCGACGAAGCGGTTGAATATTTGTCTGACGACGAACTGCTCGAAGTCACGCCTGAGTCATATCGCATCCGCAAACGTATCCTCAAAACCGACGAGCGCGGCAAGCAGACAAAAAAAGTGAAGGAGCAGATAGGGGAGGAGTGAATGGCGCGTAATTCGTGTTGCGTAATAAATACAGGTCTCGCGAGGTTCATGCCCGCGAGACCTGTTTGCGTTTCTGCATTTTACTTGCTTTCTTATTTCCCAATATTCGCTGTCAACATGCTGTAAATAAAATCATCTACATCCTGCGAGAAAACGTCTTCAGGCTTTGCTCCTGCCAGGGTGCGGGATTCAAGTCCAACCAGAAATATATAGTCTCCAGCTAGCAGATAGGCATCGAAGTAGGTGTGACCATCCTGGTAGGCGTACAAGGCAAATTGACCGTCATATGTGTGACTCGACTCAAGCGTCGCATCGCCAGGGTTTTTATAGTATTGGGCAATCTCTTCAAATGGGAAGTCCTGCGCAGAAAAGACGCAGTTCATAAAACCCACCCAGAGGACATCTGCATTTGTGCGGTCTTCAAAGTCTCGGCAAACTCTTACGCGCTGGGTGGAGGTGCGATCTCCAAGAATATCCCACGTGCCGCCGTATAGCGAATTGGCTTGCGGCAGGGTGATTAATAAAGGCGCCGCGACATCGTAAAACTTCTGTTGCGCCTGTGGGATTGGAGTGGCGATTGGGCTTGCAATCAGGTGTGATTTTTGCAGGCTATCCCGAAGCGCGTAATCAATAATATCTGCCGCGCTCTTTTCATAGATGATTTGCAGGGGAGCGTTGTCTTCTGTAACAAAATTCATTTCAACGAGCAGAATGTATCCTTTGCTTTGAAGGATCTCAAAAAAGTGTTTCTTGTTTTTCGCCTCTGGCTTCCCAACCAGGCTGATTTGTTCAATGCCCTCAAACCTGGTTTTGGGCTCAAGCCTTTCAAACCCATCGGTGAGGAATGGCTCAAGAACAGATTCAAAGTTTTGGTTTTCCTGCGATACGGCAAAGCATTGTTCGAAGAACATATTGTCACTGCCCTCGCGGGTGTAATTAATGCACGCAAATTCTTCGCCCCAATTGTCTCCTGAATAATTCCAGGTTTCGCCGAAGATCTCCACGCTGGAACCGGGTTGACCAAGGATCATCCAGCGCGGGGCGACAACATTTTCCTCTTCTGAGGCGGTTGGCGGAATCGGCGAAGAAGTGCTTGTAGGCGTATCTGTTGCAGTCGGTATGGGAGAAGGGGTGGAGGTCGGAGTTTTAGCGGGCAGAAAAAGGTTGTTGTTGCAAGCCGTGTTCAGCAAAAGAACCAAGAGAATCGTGAATTTGAGGCAGGGTTTCATAGACATCTCCTTTTGAATTGTTCTCAGTATGGAAGATGTGGACTGCCAAAACAAGTTAAGAAACTGCCAATAACTGTCAGTCTTGGAAGTTATGTTGATGTTGTGCATGGTCCCACAGGTTTCTTCAACGCGGGAGCGTTTTCAATGCAACCTGCGGGACGATCTGTGTAGGGAGAGTCATTTATGATTGTTCAAAAACTCGCGGACTACTTCTAAATACCTCTCATTCTCCTCAACATACGTCATGTGGCCGCTATTCTCAAAGACAATTAGTTCTGCATGAGGCAATCCCTTTGTCATCGCTTGCGCGCCCTTGATGCTGCAAGTGCGGTCACCACGACCTGCAAGTACAAGAACGGGCTGGGTGACAACGCCTAATTTATCTTCGACTTCAATTCCGCCGTATCCCGCGTTTGCGAAGAAGCGTAAAACAGCAGGCGAATTAATTCCGCCCGCAGTCCTCTTCTCGAATTCGGCGATGCGCTTATCAAGCGGATCCCCAAATTGAAACGGAAGTTGGTCGTGCAGGAGACTGTCAACCTCTTCACGGGTTTGCGCTGCCTTCTCGCGTTCCCATGATTTGGTGACCTGCTCGCGTAATTCCACAGGCTCAAACATTTCCAAATTCTTCCACACCGATTCGAGGTATTTTGCAGAAGGCAATCCGCTGGAGACAATTGTCTGTGTGGCTGAACCGGGGAAGTCCACTGCGTTTTGCAATGCAACGAATGCGCCGTAAGAGTGTCCCAGCACGGCATATTTAGCCAATCCCATGGAATTTGCCAACGAGGCGACATCCCTCGCCATTTGTTTCAGCGACCACGTTTCTTCGGGACATCCATCGGACAATCCTTGCGCGCGTTGGTCTACAAGAATAAGGCGGAACTCGTCCGTCAACGGATTGAGATAATCGCCAAACATGTGATGATCCAAGCCAGGACCGCCATGTAGAATGATGATCGGGTAACCGCTTCCACGTTCGACAATATGCAGTCGCGTGTCGCCAATATTCACATGTTGAGATGTGGATGTAACAACTGTCATGCTATCCTCCGTTCTGGATGACTCGTGTTTGTCCTGTATGTAGCATAATAAGGAGAAGGCTGGCGACTATTGAAGTTCGCGAGCCATTTTATTTGCGTTGTCATCAATCCGCGAGACCTGCCATGTCAATAATCAACCCGGCAGTCGCCCGGCACACCTCGGCGGCAAAATCAAGGTTCAGTGTTTCGAGCGTATCTGTGATTTGATGATAGTGAGGCGTTCTAAAATCGGCTGTATCTGTCACCATGATTGCCTGATACCCAGCATCCCAGAATGGCGCATGATCGGAGCGTCTTGTGTCCGGCAGGATTTCGCCGTTTCCGGGGACAACAAGGGGAACACAGGGAAGCGGTATTTGATTCTGATGAATTGATTTTACGAACCTGCTTACCATCTCGGCAGAGTTTTCGTTGCCGACAATACCGATGAAATTCCCTGTTTTCGGAAACTCGATCGTCAAATTCTCAGGAGCGGTTTGAGTGGCCGTCTCGCCGGCGAAGGCAATTTCTTCCAGATCAATCACCCCCTGGACATCCCAGTTGTTGACTTTTGCGTATTCTGCTAGCGCGCGGCTTCCTCGCGCGATGGGCCTGATCGCTCCATTCGATTTTCTTTCTTCAAGGTTAACGCCCGCGAAGAGAATGCTCACATCAAACGATAGCGGGCGAAGAACTCTTGCAAGTTCCAGCACGGCGGCAACCCCGCTGGCATTATCGTTGGCGCCCGGTGTCTCGAGTTCCGAGTCGAAATGAGCCAGGACAAGGACAAATTTTTCCGGGTGGCGCGTTCCGCGATGGATACCGATAATATTGCGGTAATCGTGATCGTCTTCGAGGAAGTGGTGCTCCAAAATTTCATACCTCAAAGATTCAAAATCGCCCTTAATGTAATCTGCGGCGGCTTCCAATGCTTCGGGGGCAGTGATGGGATGACGTACCCCCTCCAGCGCTTGAACGTGACTTTTGATTTGTTCGACAGAAATGGTTTGCAGTGTCTGTTGAATGATATCTGTCATTGTTTCCTCTGAATTTAGAGAATCAGCGCTTCACGAAGGCACGTAACTGGCGCGCCAAAGGCGGTCTAATGCCAGGTTGCGCTGGAGGGCACACGCCACCCGGTACGCGCGATCTTCGTGATCTACTGCCGCGTCTAAAAACGATACCTGCTCAAAATCGCTTTGATGATCTTGGTATGCTCAGGCTTGACTTCTGTAAATTCGAATCCAATGTTGCAATATTGCGGGTTCGTATCGTCCGACTCGCATCTTGCCACGCGGGCAGGAATTGTAATGCGCGCAGGCGATATGTCTGGGAGATGGTCAGGGAACTCGATCTCCAATATTCCCATCCTGTTGATTTCCACGGACTTTTCCCCTGTCACCATCACACCGTGCAAAGTCAGGTCCGCAAGATACCCCAACAAGGTGCGCGGATGCGAGTCATAGACTGGAACAAATGCAGTCATTTTCTCGCGTTTGTCTTGTCTTCGTTCTTTCATTGGAGGCCCTCCTGTTCGATATGCCTTGTCTCGCGACGAGTTATCGTTCTTCATGGGAGCAGTGTAATAGACCTTCAGCATAAAGTCAACTTTTGGAATAAATGGATTAATCGCAAAAGAATGTCAAATTACACAGGCTTTTCGCGGTCAGTCAAATTCGTAATAATCGCATTACTTGCCCGCATCAAATTTTCGGGCGTAATCATGATCTCCTCGCCCCATTGACCCGCGCCCGTGCCGAGGATGGGTTCGTTTAGGAGACTCGCTTCAAGGAAG
>CAZIYY010000049.1:0-19415 GCA_964543585.1 uncultured Anaerolinea sp.
GACCACTGCCGCGGCGATGGCTTTCAACTCCATCCCATTTGCGGCGGCGGTGTTGAGATTGCCGTAGCGCACCAGGTACAAAAAACCTGCCAGTCCGGCGATTGCACCACATAATATGAAGGCTGACAGCACTATCCGTTGCGAAGGCAAACCACCAATCCGGGCCGCTTCAGGATTCGAGCCGATCGCATATAGCTGACGACCGAATCGGAGGTAGGTGGTCGCAAACTGAAAAATGACGAACATCACGAACGCGCCGGCCACCACCGGCCTGATGTCGAACCCGCCAATCGAAAACAACTGCATACTGCCAAACTCGGAGACCCACTGCGGCAGATCGTTGATTACGACAATTTTATTGCCCGGATAAGCCACCAGGGTTGCGCGGTAGATTGCGAGTGTGCCCAGCGTGACTATGATGGATGGGATGCGACCATACGATACCAACAAGCCATTGATCAGGCCTAAACACGCCCCCGCGCCGACGGCCAATAACAGGGCTAGTATCGGCGACAGATCGCCGTACGCAGTCAATTGTTTCCCAATAAAGAATGCCGTTAAGCCTACAATCGAGCCGACTGACAGGTCGTAATTGCGAGTGAGCAGCACTAGGGTTTCCCCGAGTGCGACCACCGCAATAATTGCCACATCGCTGGTGACGCGGTTGAAAATGCGCGGGCTGAAGTAACCTTCAATCTGGGAACTAAAAAACAGGAGGATGAGCGCGATCAGCGCGACCAGGCTCAATTCACGAAGCTGCTCCGGGCGAAAGTAACGTTTCAATTGTTCCATCATGCAGACTCCACTGTGTTGCTACTTTGTCCCATGGCAGCAGTTAAAATGGTTTCCTGGGTTGCTTCTGCGCGGGTAAAAACGCCCATCTGCCTGCCTTCGCGCATGACCAGTATGCGATCGCTCATTGCCAGGATCTCAGGCATGTCCGATGAAATCAGGATGATGCCCAATCCCTGCGCCGCAAGTTCGTTGACGATCTGATGTACCTCGGCTTTCGCGCCAACATCAATGCCGCGTGTGGGTTCGTCGAGGATGAGTATCTGCGGTCGTGTGTTCAGCCACTTGCTCAACATCACCTTTTGCTGGTTGCCTCCAGAGAGCATCGCCACCGCGTGCTGGATTGAAGGCGTGCGGATCGAGAGACGTTCCCGGTAATGATTGGCAGTCGCCTCCTCCTCACGCGTCTGAATCAGGCCGAATCGTGAAAGGTACTGATGTAGCATGGGCAGTGAAATGTTGCTGGTGATGGACATCGGCATCGTCAAGCCGATCTGGCGCCGGTCTTCGGTCAGGTAGGCGATCCCTAGGCGCAGCGCCCGCCCAGGGGAACGGATTTTTTCCGCCTTCCCGTCCAGGATGATTTCCCCCGAATCGGCAGGTTCGACGCCGAACAATGCCAGACCGACGTCAGTGCGCCGTGCTCCAACCAGCCCGGCAAGGCCCAAAACTTCGCCGCGATACACTTCAAAATTAATATCTGAAAATATGTTTGCCTTGTTCAAACCTCGAACCGACATCAACAACTCGCCGCGCTGCCCCGCGCTCTTCGCAAAAAAATCCTCGATTTTACGTCCCACCATTTCGCGTATGGCTTTTTCCTTTGTTACCTCATTGCGCGGCAGGGTCGAAATATGCCTGCCATCACGAAAGACTGTCACACGATCTGCAATTTCGAATACTTCCTCCATACGGTGGCTAATATAAAGAATTGAGACACCCTGATCGCGGAGCGAGCGCGCCAGTTTGAATAACTGCTCCGCCTCGTGAGCCGAGAGGGATGCGGTCGGTTCGTCCATGATCAGCACACGCACATTGAGGGAGATGGCTTTGGCAATCTCAATCGTCTGCTGGGCAGCAAGCGTCAAACCACGAGCCGGTAAACGCACATCGAGTTTCACATCCAGCTTGGCAAGGATTTCTTCCGCATTTTGGTACATCTTTCGCCATTTGACAATAACTCCCTGAGACCGGTGCGAAATAAAAATATTTTCGGCTACGTTCAAATCGGGATAGACCATCGGCTCCTGGTAAATCGCAGCAATGCCGTAAGCCTGGGCATCCACTGAGTTAGCCACCCGGATTGGTTTGCCATCCAGTAGCATTTCCCCTTTGTCAGGATGATAAACTCCTGTCATGATCTTGATCAGGGTTGATTTGCCCGCGCCATTCTCGCCCAGCAAGGCGTGAACCTCACCCGGATAAAGGTCAAGAGACACGTCGTCCAGCGCCTGGATCGTATCAAAACGCTTGGAAATATGGCGCATCTGAAGAACAGGAACTTTCGCTTCAACACTCACGAAAAACTATCTCCTCTTTATCAGGTTGGAACCGGATCTTCGCCGCAAATCGTAAACGGGATGTTTGCAGATCGCAGGTGGGTCTTCCATTCACTGGTAATGCCGGCGTCCGTAAACAAGCGCGTGATTTGCGTCAGACGCGCGAAGGGTGTCAGGTCCTCCTTGCCGAATTTTGAAGAGTCAATCAATGCAATTACCTGTTTTGACGATTCAATCGCCTTGCGTTTGAGTTGTGCCTCTTCAAAATGCACTTCGGTCATCCCGCGCTCGACGCTGAAGCCGCTGCAGGAAAAGAACGCTTTCTCGATATGCATTTCTGCAATAATCTGCTCGCTCAACAAACCTGTAACGGAAGAAGAGTCGTTATTGACCACCCCACCAATCAAAATGACGGTATTCGAGGAATTCTGAGCCAGTTCGCGCGCGACTTCAAACCCATTGGTCATCACGCGTAATCTGCTTCGTCCAGACAAAGCGCGCGCCAGGTAATAAGCTGTGCTGCTCGCATCGAGCAAAATCGAGTCACCGTCCTTGACTAAAATAGCCGCCTCACACGCAATGGCGATCTTGGCGGCTTCACTTTGTTTATAACGACGCATAAAAGAATTGTTTTGGAATTGACCCTGATCATTCAAAACGGCTCCCCCGTGGACGCGTTTTACTCGTCCTTCCTCTTCAAGCGCATTGAGATCGTTTCGGACTGTCCCTTCTGATACATCCAACGCCTTTGCCAACTCTAGCACGCGCAGACCTGGTTGTTTGCGAAGTATATCCAACAGAGATTGACGACGTTCGAAAGTAGTCAAAAGCTATTCCTTTATAGAATTTTGTTGAACTTTGTTGAATTTAATAAATTTATATTATCGAATTTGTCGTTTTTTGTCAATAGGGTGTTTTTGACACGAAAATGTAAGAATCACACTAATAGAAAAAGAGACGCTCATTTGAAGAGGCGTCTCTTGCCAACAGAAACGTATCATTACCCCATCATCAACTTTGGGCGACCATAGGTGCAACGCCTCCGCCAAATGCACAATCGTGCGTGCCTAGCATCGCAACACCAAGAAAGCCTCAAATCGTTAAGAAAAACTTAATTCTTATATTTTCCAATATATGTTATAGTCAATTCAGCCCGTTGCAAGCCATTGGTTCCACCTGAAAACAGAAAAGCAAGCTTGAAGGTATATCCATGATTCCGACGAGGAACATCCCCACCATTCCACGGGACACCTACAAGAATCTGCCTGCGGCATATACGTTTGTTGACCCTCAGACACGTGGGTCAATAGCGGTTGAATCGCCGCGAGTTGTATTTATCGAAGTAACGAATCACTGCAATCTCCTGTGTGAAACGTGCCCCCGCACATTCGTCAGTTATGAAGAGCCGCAAACACTCTCGTGGGAAAAATTTTTGAAAATTGTGGAGCAGTTCCCTAAAATGGAGCGCGCTGTCCTGCACGGAATTGGCGAACCGCTGATCAATAGGGATTTGCCGCGCATGATCACTCACTTGAAGCAGCGGGATGTAACTGTGTTATTCAATACAAACGCAACCTTATTGACAGAGGAGTGGGGATCCAAGCTAATCAACAGCGGTTTGGATGAAATGCGTTGTTCGATTGATGGTGCGAAGCCAACAACTTACGCGCGGATCCGGGGAGCGCCACTATTGCATAAGATTGTTGGAAATCTAACGAAGTTTACCGAACTCCAGCATAAGATAGGAACGAATACTACTCCTCGAGTCTCGATCTGGATGACCGGGATGCGCGAAAACATCGAAGAACTGCCAGATCTCGTCAGGCTTGCAAGTCGAATGGGCGTCAAAGAAGTTTATGTTCAGCGCATGGTCTACTACCTGGAAAATGCAAATCCCCCTGGCATGATGGATGCAGGGCACGCTCTTTTCGACGACTTCGACGAAGTGGCGGATCGCTGTATTGCGGAAGCCGAATTGGTTGCAAAAGAAAATGGGATCAGTCTGCAAGCCTCCGGTGCGACCGACCCACGGCGAAGTTTGACCGCGGCGATGCTACGCGATCAGCAACCGTGGCAGGGTTGCCTTCGCCCATGGACGACGGCTTACGTCACAGCGAACGGAAACTGTCTGCCCTGTTGCATCAGTCCGTTTGCAACAAATGATTACGAAAGCCTGAAGATGGGTAATCTGTTCGAGCAGAACTTCACGGAAATCTGGAATGATGAACGCTATCAGGCATGGCGCACAGCCCTCCTCAGCGATCGCCCGCCTACACCATGTAAAGGATGTGGTGTTCACTGGAGCCTGTAATTTGTTAGGATCATTTCTCGCAGAGTAATCTAATGAGTGATGCTTTAGCATTAACCATGCAATCAACCACCAATAAGCCTCCAGCCATGTTATGGAAACTGTGGCTCTATACCAACTATGACTGCAACCTAAAGTGCTCTTATTGCGTGGCAAAGTCCAGTCCTAATGCGCCGCGCCGCGCGTTGGGCTCGGGCAATGTGAAGCGGTTGGTTGATGAGGCAGTCGAGTTGGGCTTCGAACATGTTTTCTTCACCGGCGGCGAACCATTTATCCTGAATGAAATTTACGAGATGCTGGCTTATTCCTCTGCTCGCATCAAGACGACGGTTCTGACGAACGCGATGTTGTTGCGCGGCTCGCGCCTTGAAAAATTATGCGCTGTCGCGAACGAGAACCTGATCGTACAGGTCAGCCTGGATGGGGGCCGCCCCGAAGACCACGATGCCTATCGCGGGCCGGGCACCTGGGAGAAGACCGTAGAGGGAATCAAACTGCTCCAGGCAGCCGGCTTCCGCGTCCGTCTTGGTACAACTGAAACGCCAGCTAACTCAGCGCACTTGGACAAATTGTGCGAATTTCATCGCTCCATCGGCATCCTCGACGAGGATCATTTCATTCGTCCTCTGGCGAAGCGCGGTTATTCCAAAGAAGGGCTGGAGCTCGGGATGGGAAATTTGGTGCCAGAGATCACAGTCAATTTGGACGGCGTGTTCTGGCATCCTCTTTCAACCGATGCAGATATGCAGGTCAGTAAGAAGATGTTTCCACTCGCCCCTGCTGTTGAGCGTGTCAAACAGCAGCTTGAAACAATGGCGCTCACCGGCAGAGTGCCGTTGATGACTTTTACCTGAGGCTAAAAAGTATTGGCTTCCGTGTGGAGCCACACCAAGGAGATGACCATGATCCAGGCTTATGTTTTGATTGAGGCTGAACCGACGCGGGTGCAGGATCTGATTAAGGAATTGCCCGGTATGGAACTTGAGGGTTCCGTAATCAAACAAGTTCATGCCGTCACGGGACGCTACGACCTCATCGCTTTTGTGGAAAGCCCTGACCTGCAATCGCTTGGTAATTGAATAACCACAGGTATAGCCGGCGCCGTGGGCGTCCGCCGAACTGAAACCTGCCTGGTGGTGTGGTAGGTTAACTCAATAACTGATGTCATGCACCGTCCCGCAGGCTGTCCTTGAAGACACACCTGCATTGAAGAAACCTGCGGGACGTTCTGCATAAGGCGAGTTAATAATGCTCGACAACTTCCAGACTTTGGAAGCCTCCCTCATTCCATTGCTTCAAAGGAGAATCTATGACTACGACTGCTGTTCCTTCCTATCTTGAGAAACTGGAAAACGTGATCAACGAAGTTGTTGCCCCCTCTGCAATAGAGGTGGACGAGAAAGGAATTTTCCCGCGAGCTGGCATCGAGGCGTTGGGGAAAGCTGGCTTGCTCGGCTTGGTCAGCGCGAAGGAAGTTGGCGGCATGGGCGAGGCGCACCGCTCTGCAACTCTGGTCGTCGAATGGCTGGCGCGCGAGTGCGCTTCGACGGCAATGCTTGTGTGCATGCACTACATCGGAACCGCAGTGATTGAAAGCATGAACGGTCCCCGTGACGTGCGCGAGGCAATCGCGGCAGGCAAACATCTCACAACGCTCGCTTTCTCTGAAGCCGGTTCGCGCAGTCACTTCTGGGCGCCTGTAAGCACGGCGATACGCTCCAACGGCAGCGTACAGTTGGACGCCAGAAAAAGCTGGGCAACCGGGGCTGGTCAGGTTGACAGCTACGTATGGTCGAGTCGTCCGCTCAATGCCGAGGGCGCCAGCACGATCTGGCTCGTCCCAGCCAAAGCCAATGGGCTGAAAATCCCATCGCCCTTCAACGGTCTGGGGTTGCGCGGCAATTACTCCAGCCCGGTCACAGCAGAGAAAGTGATGGTTTCCCAGGCAGCCATGCTTGGGCAGGATGGAGGCGGCTTCGACATCATGATGGGCGTCGTGTTACCGTACTTCCAGTTGATGACGGCAGCCATCTCCATCGGAATTATGGAAGCTGCCACCACGAAAGCGGCGGCGCATGTCAGCAATACGAAACTTGAACACCTCACCCAGGCTTTGCAAGACCTGCCCACGATCCGCGCCTATATTGCGCGGATGCGCATCAAAACCGACCTGGCTCACGCGCTGTTGCTCGATACATTGACCGCACTGGAGCAGAATCAGCCAAATGCGATGTTGCTCATCCTCGAGGTCAAGGCTGCGGCGGGCGAAGCCGCGACCGAGGTGACTGACCTGGCGATGCGTGTCTGCGGCGGCGCGGCCTTCCGCAAGGAAGTCGGAGTCGAGCGCAACTTCCGCGACGCGAGGGCGGCTACCGTCATGGCACCCACAACTGATGTGCTCTACGATTTTATTGGCAAGGCAGTCTGTGGAATGCCGCTGTTTGGATGAGAGAGGAATTTGATTTATGGCTGCGAACACAAATGAACTCATCAAACGGCTCCAGATTTCGCTGACTGAAACGCTGGAAACTCTTGCCGCGCTCACGGATGCGGAACTTGACGAACAATCTGATCATATTTGCACAACAGAGGGCACAGTCCGCGACCTGCTGACCCATAACGTTGACCACGATAAGATGCACGCCGGACAACTTTTCGGCGCGCGATACCTGCTCAAGAATATGCAAAAAGGCGAAGTCCATCGGCTGATGGCTGATACTGTGAAGGCGCGTGCTGATCTTATCGCAGTCTTGATTGGGATGCCCGATGAACTTCTTGACGCGTCCATCCCCGACGAGGGGTGGACGATCCGCGAAATGGTGGAACACACCATTTATTGGGAGCGCCACTCGATTGACGATATGCGGCGTCGGCGACTGTCTTCACGCCTGGAACAGAGACAAACCGCTCTGTCTGATGTTGTTGACCCGTTGTATGGGCCATTGCCAGAAGTTGATCTGAACGACAGCCAGACTCCTACGCCTGTCCCCGACCCGGAAATGGTCAAGGCAGCTAAAGCGCAGGTAAAAACATAGCCATCGGAAGATTCA
Organism: uncultured Anaerolinea sp.; assembly: GCA_964543585.1. Classification (GTDB taxonomy): domain Bacteria; phylum Chloroflexota; class Anaerolineae; order Anaerolineales; family Villigracilaceae; genus Defluviilinea. The sequence continues at coordinate 7,650 of CAZIYY010000049.1, forward strand.
TGCCGCGCTTTGCTTTCGGGATTACTTTCACACTGGCTTTTCTCTTTATCTTTGCAAGTTGCACGTACACACGCAATCCAAAACCACCCGCAAGTTATACGCCCGCGTCGGTGGAAAGCCAACTGGCGAATGGAGCGCCCATTTACGCGCAGTCCTGTGCGACCAGCACTTGCCATGGTACCCAGGGCGAGGGCATTCGCTCTGGGAATGGTTTTTCCGTCTGGCCCCTGGTTGGCGCAGAATTCCAGTCGCGCCATCCGAACGCCCAAATTGTTTTCGATGTGATTCGGAGCGGGGGCGAACCCAATTTGCGGGCGCTCACCGATCAACAGATTTATGATGCCATCGCGTACGAATTAAGCCAGAATCAGATACCTCTCGAATCCCCATTAACAGCGGCGAACGCATTCATAACATACGGAGGGTCAATGTCAGGTCAAGTTCAGGGTGGACTTTTTCCTCCGTCCGATAATGCTGTGATCATCAGCACGCCTCCCACGCGTGACCTCCCGATTGCCACCGAAAACGACATGCTTCGTCTTCAACTCGACCAGATCACAGAAGCCAGCGCGATTGGAAATACCAAGCCGCCGGCCGGCGGCGCATTCTTGATCATGGTATTTGTGCTCACAGACTTGGATCAAGCACCGATCACTGTCAGCCCGGATCATCTGAATCTAATGACACCATCAGGCGATGGATTGCAACCACAGTCAATCAATCTCCACTCTGCCATCGAGAAATTTCATACCCAAACGATCAAGCCTCAGCATGGGACTGCCGCGCTGGTCATTTTCACGCTCTCTGATCCCGAGCAATTTGATCAATTGATTTACGATGATCAGGCTGGGAATCGATTGGCACTGGCTTTGAAGCCATGAAGTCTCCTCCACGCATCTTGCTGAGACCGAAGTGGGTGATCGCATTTATACTGCTCGCGTTCCTGATCGGGGCGTTGCTCTTTTTTCGCTACAATACTCACGACTCATTCACAAAAAGCGCGCCTGTTGGTCCGATGGGCAATTTCGACTCTGAGACGCAGAGGATAATCGCCAATGCTGACCGCGTCGTGTTTCTAATTCCTTTCTCCCATTGGGATACCGACTGGCATCAAGACTTCGATGCATACAGTCAAAAGGCTGATCAAAACATCCTCAAAGCGATCCAGTTGGGAAAGCAATACCCGCGATTTCGCTTCACGCTGGAACAGGTCCTGTTCGTCCAGCACTTCTGGGATACACACCCCGACTCTCGCGCTGACCTCATTTCGCTGGTAAGGAATCGGCAGATCACGTTTGCCTGGGCTGGGATCGCTCAACCCGAAACTAGTCTGGTCGCGCCTTCGGTGCAGGTACACAACCTGCAACTCGGACAAGACTGGATCGCGCAAACCTTCGGTCCCGAATATGTGCCGCGTACAGCTTGGCAATCGGACGCTTTTGGAAACTCAGCGGCTTTTCCCACTTTCTTGACTCAATTGAATATTCCTTATCTTTACATTGGGCGTCATCAAGGACGCTGTGACCCTGATTACCAGACATGCCAGCCGCTGCCTCCCGCATTTTACTGGACGAGTCCCGCTTCCCCTGCCGGACGCGTCCTCGTCGCTTACATGTCCTATCCTACTGCCTGGGGCGATATCTACCAGCGCACCGAACCTGACGCTCAACTTGTTGAACTACGCAAGACCATTGACGCCGAGTTCAAAGATACCGATTCTAAGTATCTGTTCCTGCCCGTGGGTTTCGATTTTTTTGATCCGCAACCAAACTTACCCGCGCTTGTGGATCGTTGGAACGCTACCGACAAACACACAGTTATGGTTATGTCTGACCCCGATAGCGCCTTTCAATATTTGGCGACGCAACCGCTCCCGGAAATTACGATTGATCTCAACCCGATATGGCAGGCCTTTTACAATACCCGGCCACACGCAAAGATCGCAGATAAGGAGAGCGAATACTACCTCACTGCCGCCGATAAGTTCGGATTGTTTCTCGACGCGTCAATGTCGGATGCCTGGAATCTGGCTGCCATCAACGCGCATTATGACAACATCTCTGGCGTCAGTTTTGATTCAGTATGGGAGAGCAGTCAGCGTCCGCGTTTTGAGCAAACGGTCGCCTCAGCCAAAGACGATCTGGCAGACATCCTTGCCAACATCACCAGCCGCGTCTCCGCGCCTGTGGTTATATTCAACCCAGCGTCATGGTCGCGTTCGGAGGTTGTTGAACTCAGTGGCAACTTGCCTGAGGTCAATTTACTGCCTGCGCCGATTCAGCAAATCGACTCGGATACCATTGCCTTCCTTGCAAAGGATATTCCGTCGCTTGGTTATATTGGCTTAAATGGTGGGCAGGCATCTGTTGAGCACCCTGCCAGTGTTACTCAGAGTGGAAATCGTATTACGCTCACCAATGGTCTGGCATCTGTGACTCTGGATGGCGATCACGGCGGTGCATTCTCCAGCCTAATGCTGTTAAACGGGACAGACGAAAAGGAGTTGCTGACATCCCTGGGTGATGATGTCACCTACTATAATGACACGGGCGATGTCTATGGCGCGTTCTTCGGCGATGTACGCGCGCGTGAGAGTCAAGTCACTGCCCAAATCACGATACTGGCATCGGGTCCGCTCATTGCGCGTGTGCAAGCCATCTTCACGCTCGGAGGTCAGCAGGTCGTCAAAACAGTCACCGTGCGCGCGGACGATCCGCTGATTGAAGTGGAGTTGGATATTAGCGCAATTGCAGAAACCACTGCCGTCGCACAAACGCCAACCATCCTTGATACGGACACACGAACGGATGATCTGGGTTTCGGCGCGTTCACACACAAGATAGATACTCGCCCTATTGCATCAGGTGATCGCACCTACCGCCGCTCGATCTTTTATCCAATCATGTATTGGAGCGATGTTTCGAGTGACAACCTTGGTCTGGCTTTGATCACGCACGGATTACAAGGCGTTTCGGGCGGCGCGACGCGCGGCGTGATGCTGATCAGGGAGGTCACTCAGGATAAGGAGGGTCTCACGGATCCCGGCGTTCATCATCTGCGGTATGCGTATCTTCCACATAGAGGGAATGCAACGGATGCCCAGCCGTGGGTGTATGCTTATGAATTCAACCAGCCGTTGATCCCGGCGTGGAAGACGGAACAAACAATTAATGTACAAATCCCATTTGATGAGGAGATGAATGCAAGAGAATTGGAGAATTTAGAGAATGGGCCCGCGTTACCAATCACATTTAGCATGCTTTCGGCTCAAGCTGCCATGATTGCTGATCTATATCGGGAAGGTAATCAAATCACGGTGGTTGTTTTGAATTATGACCCAACTGATCTTGCAATCATTCAATTGAAAGACCAGCAGATCACGGTGCCTCAAAGTGCGTTTACGCTGATGCGGCTGTCGGCTTCCGCTTTGGGAGTTCCTTTGCCCTAGTGTAGGGCATCTTGCGTTACGATTTTTTTATTCCTGTTGCATGACGTTCGTATCCGAAGTTTGGTATTCAAGAAGTTCGGCCCATTGATCCACTGGGATACTCAATGCCGCCTCCACAATTCTTGGATCAAACTGTTTACCCGACTCCGCTTTTAGAATATCCAATGCCTCGGATAAAGAAATGGCGCGTCGGTTTGGTCGATCATGAGTCATACTGTCCAGGGCATCGACTACAGCGAAGACGCGCGCCGTAAGCGGAATCTCCTCGCCGCGCAACCCTTGAGGGTAACCACTCCCATCATAACGTTCGTGATGCGCGCCGACCACATCTAGCGCCGGAGTCAGCAGAGGCACGGTCTCCAGAATCTCCACACCCCATAGTGGATGCTGTTCAATTATCTGCTGTTCTTCAGGCGTCAACGAGTCGTTTTTTTGTAGCAATGCTTCAGGGGTGCGGATCTCGCCGATGTTGTGGAGGAGCGCGCCCAGTTCGAGCGCCTCACGTTGAGTCGCGGAAAGTCCCAAGTGGTCAGCCAACGCCATCGCCGTTTTTGCCAGCCGTTGCAGCGACCCACTCTCACCCGTGCGCGCCTCCAAGGCTCGCACCAAAACGTCCACCACACTTCGATTTGAGACCTGAACGCGCTCGACCATCAGATGAAATACATTTCCCAGCATCCCGATCTCATCACGGCTGGCAACATGGACTCGGGCGCTCAAGTCACCCTCGACCACCCTCCGCGCAAGCGCTGCGAGCTGCGTTATGGGCTGAGTGATCTGCCGCGCGATCAGTAGCCCGGCTACCAGAGCGAGCAGCGCGCCCGCCAGTGAACTCAGGTAAAGCCGCCGCCGGACCTCGGCGAGCCTGTTGAGATAAACCTCAACGCGGTAGTCTACATCCAGCACCGCAAAGACTCGACCTTGCGCATCCCGAATCGGTGCGAAGGCTGTGATCCATGTGCCAGCCTGATCCTGGTAAATGGGAGTATATGTGGCTATTCCCTCATTGAATGTTTGGCCAAGTGGCTCCAACAGCTCTGGCGCGAGATGATAAGTTTCTCCAGGGAGCCCGGGTCCTCGACTCGTTACCATGAAGTGCGCCTGCCGATTGGCAGAATCAAAACCTGTAAGTGTATAAATGGGAGTCTCAATGTTGTTTTCGTCCTGGATCTTTGCAAGAGCGGTGCGGACGCTACGATAGGCGTCGGAATTTTGGGTCAGCGTGGACTCGACTTGGGCATGGAGCTGCGAATCCACCAACAATGCACCCGTACTTGCAATATGCAGTAGCATAGACCCCAGATTCTCGCGCAATTCCTGTTCCTGCGCACTATACTGTAAGAGACCACTCAGAAGAATTCCGAGGGCAGTCAGCAGCAGGAAGCTGGCGCCCAATCGCCAGGAGAGCCTCCGCCAGATAGGCAAGCGCGCCTTTTTAGTTAGCTTATCTTTTTGCATATTAATCCCCTCCACCTTTCGCTACAGTCAGTTCAGATACGTCACGCTCAAAGAACAACTCTACAGTCCAATCCAGGACGACTCGAAGGCGGGCAGCGAGAGTCGGGAGTTTGAGCATGTAGACGATCTTCCACCCAAACCAAGCCAGGAACCCGACCAATTTGATTCCAAACAGATCTGCCACCGCAGTCCTTCGACTCAGCGGCACCATTTCGCCCAACACTTTAAAGCGGAAGGGGCGCTTCGGGCGACCCGTCAACTCAGCCTCAAGCACCGACGCGAGCGATCGCGCTTGAGGAACCGCCACTTGAGCAGTTGCCACGTAAGGCGCTCCGGTATGAGAATCAATTTGTGCAGCGTTATCACCGAGTGCGTATACGTCACGCGTTCCCTCGACTTCGAAAAATTCGTTCACCTTCAACCGGCCGTCCTTCGCCTTGACGAGTGGAAGATCCGCAATTACCGGACTCACCCGATTCCCAGCGGTCCAGATAACGCAATGGCTAGGGATGAGTCGTCCATCTTGAAGTTTAAGACCCTCAGCAGTCACCTCGGCAGCACGAGCTGTTTCCAACTCAATGCCTCGTTCCAGAAGCTGCTCCTTTGTGTAGGCAGCCAGGTGGGTTGCAGTTTGAGGCAGGACAGCGCTGCCGACCAGGACGAGGCGGATACTGTCCCTATGAATCGAAGGGTAATGTCGAAGCAGAATGCCTCGCGTTAGTTCCTCCAGTCCAGCCATTAACTCCGTGCCTGCGTGTCCAGCGCCAACTACAACAAATGTGAGCAGGCGCTGCCGCACCCATGGGTCATCGGTGAGGGCAGCTGACTCAAAGAGATTAATCACATGATTGCGGATCAGAACTGCGTCACCCACTCCCTTGAAGGGCAGCGTGTGCTCTGCTGCGCCTGGTACCATTGCCATGTTGGGCGTAGCTCCAAGAGCCAGGATGAGTTTGTCGTAGTGCACTTGCTGACGGAACGGAGACCGGCGATGGCGGACGATTACCCGGCGCCGGTCAAGGTCAATGGATTCAACCGACATCTCGCCGAATTCGATTTCCCAGGCGCGACACAAGGGACGGATCGGATAGAGAACATGGCGAGTCTCGACTGCACCAGTTGCGGCTTCAGCCAGCATAGGTGTAAAGAGAAAAAAGTTTTGTTCGCTGATGAGCGTGATGTGCACCGGTAAAACTCCGGCGCACCGCTTTGCCAGCTCCATTGCCGTCGTGACCCCGGCAAATCCACCGCCGAGAATCACGATGCGCGGCGCCAGCGAGGTGGAGGGCCGCGCCAGCACTCTGCCAGCCAGCGGACCGATGCTTGCCCTGAGCGAAGTCGAAGGGGTCAATTGTTGCATCGTTTCCATGTGTTGTCTTCCTAAAAAGTATTCTGTTCCAGCGTCATTGCGAGCGAGGAGATTCCATCGCTTCGCTCGCAATGACATGCTGATCATCAATGTGTCTTCCAGGCATATCGAAACGTTACACTCAAAATGAACCAGCCTGCCAGCAGAGTTCCCCGCACAGTACCACTAACTTTGGATTGACCGAAGCGCCGACTGCGGTAACTGACAGGCACCTCAATGATTCGCGCGCCGCGCCGCGCAGACTTGACGATCATCTCGGTGGGCCAGCCATATGTCATTTCCCTCATATCCAATTGCATCAACAATTCTCTGCGAACAGCGCGATAGGGTCCCAAATCGGTGATCGAGAGTCCATAAAGCATGTTCGTCAAACGCGATACCAGCCAATTCCCGAAACGTTGATGCACAGGCATCGCGCCTGGCTCGATATAACCGCGCTCACGCGAGCCTAGCACGATGTCAGCACGATTCTGAAATAATGGTGAAAGCAGTGTTGGCAGGTCGGAGGGCAGGAAACAGCAATCTCCGTCTATGAAAACCAGGACATCCGCGTTTGCCACTGCAGCGACACCCGCAGCGCACGCGTATCCATAGCCGCGGCGTGGCTCACTGACCACTCTCGCTCCAGCTGCTTTTGCTTCTTCGGCTGTGGAGTCAGTGGAGCCGTTGTCCACAACAACCACTTCGACGAGCACAGTGGCACAGACTTCTTCCACAAGCTGGCGAATATTGCCTGCTTCATTCAACGCAGGGATGATGACCGTAACTGTTGTCAACGTTCAGGCTCCATTGTTCATGAAACGATGAATTTCATTTTGTAATAAGAACTGGCGCGTGTGAGTCGCGTGCACTGAGTCGTGATCTTCGATTTCCTGGATCAATCGCGATAGGGATGCCACGTCATCTATATCGTACCAGGTGGGCAATGCCACCAAATGCAAACCTTCTTCTTTTGCCAGTGCCATCGTCTCTGTCGCGACCATGGGCGTGCTCATGTGAACTTCGCGCAGTAAACGCGGCGTCGGCTTTTTGATTCCGATCAGATAATATCCGCCGTCATCACAGGGACCGAGAACAACATCCGCGCCATCAGATAACACATTGAAAGCTTGAGAGAGATAATCGAGCGGGAGCGTCGGGCTGTCACTGTCCATGATGATCACGCGTTGGTAGCCGCGCGATAAATAAGAGGTGATGGCGTGGTCGAGGCGTTCGCCAAGATCATGCCCTTCTTGCGGGATCAACTCGAAGTCCGGAGCGACGCGTTTGAAATAATCCCGTTCATCGAGATAGGCGATCACGTGGTGCGAGTCAGCCACCTGCCGCATTTGATCCAGCGTGTCGAAGAGAAAACTCTCATACAGCGCGCTTGCCAGTTCCGGCGTAAGAGGCGGCGAGAGGCGCGTCTTTGTTTTCCCAGGTGTGGGGCGTTTGGCAACGACGATCAAAGCGTTTGAGTTATGTTGCATAAGCTGCCTTCAATCGCCTGGACGTTCGCAAGTCTAGCAAGGCATATATCCACGGAACACCTAATACAGTTAATGCCAGTAATGGCTCCAGCCAGATCGCCGTTTCAGGTTTGTGCGACATGGCGGGAATGATCAGTTGAACAAAAATCAGTTGTTTACTCAGAACCCAATATCCAAAGACGAGGGCGAATCGGCGGCTGCGCACTGGCAATAATGGCGCGAGGCTGATCAACCAGATGCCATACCATTGTTGAAACCACAGGCAGGTGACCAGCAAATAAAAGGCGAGGATGTTGAACGCGGTTTGGAGAAAGTCTTTGGTGGATTCTTGTTTTTGCGCGCGGAGAGTTTGGATCAGCGTGAAGATTGCCAGCAGTCCCAAGGCGCCGAGGCTGACCAGGCGCGCCGCTTCAGACCACCCGAGGGCAGGTTTCAAAAACCTATACATAACTGCAGGGATAGAGGTTGTAAACATCTGCATACGCCGCCCAATGCTGAAAGTTGCCATGTCGTTCCAAAAAGGGACATAGGCGATCATGATCAGAAACGCGCCCGCCAGCGACGTTTTGACAATAAACCAGAAGCGGGACTGGAGGTTTTCCAAACTGTGATAACCGATCAGCATCGCGGCTGGGATCAACAATACCGGGATAAACTTGATCAGCGTTCCGGCAACCAAAGAAAGGGTTCCCAATGAGTATTGCTTCTGACTTATCAATAAAGCTGCCAGCAGAACCCAGAAGATCATGGCGATGTCGTTGTGTCCGTTTCCCCACGTTTCATAAAGCAGGACAGGATTCCAGCCGAGCAATAATGCTCCAGAAAGTGCCTGTTGCGGCTGGATGCGGCGCAGAAAAGTAACGACTACTGCAATACTCATGAGATGAAATATTCCCGGAAGGATTTTGAAAGCTAGAATGTTCGCAATGATTCCGTCCCCTGCCAACCAGGCTGTAATCCCGGCAAGCGTTTCCCAAAGAGGACCATACGCCGAGGGAGAATTTTTCCAATATGGATATTGGAAGAAAGGGTCGTGCGGAAACCTGGAAATCAAATCGCGAAAAGGATTGGCTCCGTACACGCCCAAAATCCTGCCATGGAAAATATTGTCATAGATATCGCGAGCATCAAGAGGAGCCATGAACAAGAACATGATGATAAATGCCAGAGTACCGCCGATGACGATCATCCAGGCTGTTTTGCTGGAGGTTTGATGCGCGGCGCGAAGCCCCACAAAATATAAAAGACCAACACTGATAAACGCAACAGTGAGCCGCAGAAAGCCATAAAGCCCGGCATGTCGCAATAGCTGTCCAACCAAGCTGCTGTGTTGATAGAGTTTGAGCAAATTGGCTGGCACAGTGAATGCCAAAAGATAGATTGCCAAACTTCCCAGCGCGGCTCCGATTAGTTTGGCGATTGCCGGATCGAAGCTGGTTCTAAACCTATCGAGAATTTTTTCCATAATAAGGTGACCAGGTTAACGACTAGAATCAAATAGAGAGGAATAAATTCAACTTGAATTGCAGAACTGACCGGTTTCCATTTGATGAAGAAGGTGTAGGACAATCCGACCAATCCGCAGAACAGCCACCAGCCCACCCAGGCATCCATTTTAGGAAGAGTGAACATCTTCCATTTTATGTTGGAGGGCTGAAGAAAGATCGCTGTCAATGGCAACAGCCACAACATGTACCATGCAAACAAATCTTGTGAGAACAAGGTAACAATTCCAATAGGCCAGATGCAATGGCGCAGTGCCGTCTCAGCATCCAGCGCAGGATGAAAAATGCACCAGATTACTACAACAAGGATTATGCCAATTGATAACGCCACCAGTCGATAGGGAATATTTAGATGGATGCCATCCAGAAAATGGCTCAACATGGAAACCAGTGGGCTGATGTTGAAGGTCTCTTTAAAATAGCCAAGAAGGTAACCAAACACGGAAGTCTCGCTGATGAGCACATGAGGCGCATAGAACGTGCCAATGGCAGTAATAAAAGTGAGCGGCATCGTCCATCTGCCTTTGGGATGCTGTGGACGCCATAAGAAGGGGAGGAGCAGGGCAGGATAGAACTTCATGGCCGTGGCAACACCCAAAAGGAATCCTACTAGCGCGTCCTTATTGCGCACCCGCGCCCACCATGCGCCAACCAACAACGGTAATACTAATCCGTCCACATGTGCGGCGTGAGCGGTTTCAAAGACCAACAAGGGCGACCATAAGAAGATCAAGGCGCGCGCCTGTGAATATCCCAAATCTCTTAACAAGCCCATTAAAAGGATCCCAGCCAGCAGACCTCCAGCTGCCATCGCGGCTTGGAACCAATGAATGTTATCAGGCCAGATTCGCCACAGCAGGAGGTAGGCCGCCTCTGCGGCTGGCGGATAGACGGTCACTACAGGTTTTCGGTTAATCGAGGGATAGATTTCCTTATCTCGCAAGTAAACTAGTTGCGGCGCATTTGGAGGATAGCGATAAGGGTTGATGCCATGAGCTTGTACTCGTCCATCCCACACATAACGATACATGTCATCTGTGAGGGTGGGACGCGAAAAAATCAAGATGCCCTGCATCACTACAGCCAGCGCGAAGATGCCATAGATGATGCGCTGATCAACTTTCTCTGATTGCAAGACAACAAAACATGCTATTGCATACAGAATGAAAGTTGAAAAGAAAATACCTTCAAATGCAACTGTATACTTACGCAAGTCGCCGAGCAGGAATGCGAGAAGATAGGTTATAATTATCAAGACCCCTAACAAACCAAGAATCCATCTCCTAGTGTCCGTCATTCTTCAGTTCGGTTCAGGTCAATAGCAACAAGATTTTTGCCAGACGATTCTCTCGATCCACGCCAGACTGAAGACGCGGGCGCAGCCAGGCATCCAAGCCAAAGACGCGGCCGGTTGGCACTGCAAGGAAGACCAAGCCTAGGATCGCAAGCATCCCGTAGGTCCAGTACCATTCGTTGGGCGCAGCAGTTACGCCTATGTATAAATTGATTGCCTGAAGCAAAGCTGCCAAGCCTCCCAGCCGTGTGAACAATCCGAGAATCAAAGATACGGCAACGAACGCTTCCATGAGCCAGATGATCCAGCCCATCCATGAGAGATTGGGGACAACCAGACTCTTAACCAAAGATGCCTGCAATGGCCATTTTGAGTAAAGCGTCATAATGCCGACCCAATCGCAAAGACCAGATGTGCGCGCATGAATATCTGTAGTCACTGCAAAATTCGGCGGGCATCCAAAGGTCGGCGGTAGTTTCCACAATAATTGGGTGTACCATAAATAACCATAGACCAGTCGGGAAATGATCATGCCTATTCGACCTACCCCATCAACAAGCATGACGTCTTTCAAGTTCAAGCTTTTTTCCATGAGGCACCTCCATTCTAGAATAGTTGAATCAATTGATATTGTCTATTTTATTATCCTTATGTTACAAAATTCTTACATTCCAAGCTGACGCGCTGCGTGCAACACAGCCAGAATAGTCATGCTGTCCCGTATCTCACTCTCCAGCGCCATCTGAAGTGCATGATCGAATGCGAAAGTTTCAATCTCAAGGAATTCCGTTTCGTCGGGAACCGCTTGCACCTGGGTGAGACCGCGTCCAATGTAGAGGTGAGCAATTTCGTGCATAACGGATTTGCTGGTGTAGTACGTGCTAATATGATCCAGCCCAGAAGTATCATATCCCACTTCTTCCCGCACTTCGCGGCGGGCAGCCTCAATCAGCGACTCGCCCGGTTTGACTCCCCCGGTTGGCATTTCCCAGCGGATATTTTCACCGAAAACATAACGGTACTGCCGCACCAGCACAACATGCGTGTCATCGACAAATGGCAACACGCCTACACAATGACCGCATTCCACAACGCCATAGATGGTAGTCTTACCATTCGGCATTTCGGCAATATCCTCCCGTATACGAGTCCAGGGATTCTGATAAACCTGTCGGCTTGATATTGTTTTCCAGGGTTTCGGGGGCATTTTCTCTTCCGTTGCT
>CAZIYY010000049.1:19425-27190 GCA_964543585.1 uncultured Anaerolinea sp.
GGTAGATGATGTAGGACTGCGGATTCTTAGTGTCAAATTTGATAACAGTGTGGCTCAGACTCTATCAGGTATTTTTCTTCTGGCGACCAAGGAGTAATTCAGATAACTGCTTCAGATCGCTGGATGCGGGCCGCCCGACCTATGTGGCAGAGATGACGATGAGTCAACCAAATCTGCCAGACGCGGAAAGCCGCCTCGATCTGGATTTGAAGTGACATCTTCGATTTTCCGCGACGCCGATCAGCAAAGTGAAAAGGTGTCTCTCTCATGCGGTATTCCAGGCAGTGCGCTAAATAAGCCATCTCGACTTGAAAGATATAACCTTTCGATTGAATATCGTCAAAAGGCAAGCCGTGAAGCGTCTCGGATCGCCAGAGGCGAAAACCAGTTGTAACATCCCGCAAAGGGATCCTTAGAATCGCGCGGGCATACAAATTCCCCCAGGTAGAGAGTCCTCTACGCCAGAACGGCCACCGCGCATCAACACTACCACCCGGAGTGTATCGCGAACCGAAGATCACATCGCAGGTTTCCAAACATTTTGCCATCGTGACCAGAGTTATCGGGTTGTGAGAGAAATCGGCATCCATTTGAGCGACAGCATCGGCGCCTTGTTTCAAGGCCTGCTGAAACCCTAGCACATAAGCCGAGGAGACTCCAAATTTTCTAGCGCGATGAAGCACTGCTACTCTCGCGGCATTGACGGCCGCCAACTCATCGGCGAGAGTACCGGTACCATCCGGGCTGTTGTCATCCACAACCAGAACGCTCAAATCCAGTGGAAGCGTGAATAAAGTTGAGATGAGTCTAGGCAGGTTTTCTGCTTCGTTATAAGTTGGGATTACCACAACGATGTGCATACGCAAACCTTTGGCCTATTATGAACGAAAATTATTACAGTAATATTACATGTTCTTCGGTGTCAGCACGATTCATCCAGGCAGGCTTTGCGGGAATGATAATGATGATCCCATTAACCCATCATCAACTTTGGGCGATATTGCAACGCCTCCGCCAGATGCGCGGACTGGATCTCCTCACTCCCCGCCAGGTCCCCAATCGTGCGCGCCAGTTTTAGGATGCGACGATAGGCGCGTGCCGATAGATTGAGTTGAGTCATCGCCGAGCGCATTAAACCCTGACTCTCAGCTTGCAACTTGCAATATTGCCTTGCCTCCCCGACGCGCATATCCGCGTTGCAGATCACGTCGGTTGATAGTCCTTGAGGCGTGAAGCGTTTCCGCTGAAGTTGACGCGCTTTCTCGACACGTTCCCGAATCGCGCCACTTGATTCGCTCACGCGATCTCCGCTTAACTTTTCATAGTCTACGCCTGGCACTTCGACGTGGATGTCAATTCTATCGAGCAGGGGACCTGAAATCCTTTTTTGATACTTCGTCACCATCGCGTGCGCACAGGTGCACGGTTTCACTGCATCGCCATAAAAGCCGCACGGGCAGGGATTCATCGCCGCGATCAATTGAAGGTTGGCGGAAAAAGTTAATGAGCCTTTGGCGCGGCTGATGGTCACGACCTTATCTTCTATCGGTTGGCGCATCACTTCGAGGACGCGCGCGCCGAATTCAGGAAATTCATCCAAAAACAGCACACCGCGATGTGCGAGCGATATTTCGCCAGGCTTTGGAATGTTTCCGCCGCCCACCAATCCCGCATGTGAAATTGTGTGATGTGGAGAACGGAACGGGCGATGTCGAATCAATGGCGTGCCGGCGGGGAGTTGGTCCGCGACCGAATAAATACGCGTCACGTCCAATGATTCTTCGATGCTCATCTCAGGCAGTATGCCCGGCATGGCACGCGCCAGTAGTGTTTTTCCAGATCCAGGGGAGCCAACCATCAAAACGTTATGGACAAAAAGCCATTCGCTTTTCAATACACATTGAAGCTTTTTGAGTTTCTTACCAAGCGGTTTGATCGGGGGGTTTCTTCTCATACTAAATAAAAACCAATATATCCCAATGGGCTGCAAGATAATCCTTGCAGCCCATCTATGCTTCTGGCAGTTGGGCATTTTATAGCTGGAACATATCTACACGTAAGGGCTTTAAACTCGCAATTCTTCGCCTGAGGAGTTGAACGCTAACCCGTACGCACGTTACGGTAATGTTTCAAAAAGCTGCATCGTCTGCCGGATGCCATCCTCCAGCAGCGTTTCGAAAACACGGGGCAGGTGGTGCCTCAGTTCCCCAGGTTCGATGCGCTCCGGAAAGGGCAGCTGGGCCCCTTTGCTTGTGATCTGCGCCCCCGGTTTCACCGATTTGATGATCCTGATCACTTCATCCACACTGGTGGAGGGCGTGTCAAAGTTGAAGACCTGCGCCCCATCCAGTGGTTGAAGTGCGGCTTCGATGAACTGTCGAGCCACATCTGACGCCCATTGAAATTGCATGGAACCGCCAAAGCCGATCTCGAACGGTTCGTCACGGACGGCAGCCAGCATTGCCCTGGTCGGGTCGCTGGTCAGGCCCTGGTCACGGCCCACCCCGTACACGGTATATGGTCGCAGCCCGATGCTGCTGATCCCGTGATCGGCCCAATATACGCGAGCCGTCCCTTCGTTCGCCGCTTTGTATACCCCGTAAAGCGTGCGGGGCGCAGGCGGCGCTGTGGACAGCAGCGGGCCCGGCGGGTACATGTCGGGCGGGCCATACACTGCTATTGAGGAGGCATACGCCACATGCTTGACCCCGGCCTCTCGCGCGGCTTCGAACACGTTCACTGTCCCGGTTACGTTGACCTGCGCGCCCCGCGCGGGGTCGGCTTTGCAGAAAGGCACTTGCAGCGCGGCCAGGTGAACAACATGTGTCACCCCATAAGTCTGGAACACCTCAAGAACCTGTGCCGGGTCGGTCAAGTCCGACGCGACAAAGCGAATCGAGGCCTGCTCTTCGGGTGATAGCAACATATTCAGCCGCTGGCGGTTGTTGCTTATGTCAAAACTGACCGCCTGTTCCCCCTGCCGCACAAGATGGGTTAACACCCACGCGCCGAGACACCCCATCGCGCCGGTCACAAGAATATTTCGCTTATCCATGTCGCAAAACCTCCAGACCTGCGTTGATGACTTTAATGATCCGATCAACATCATAAATCGCCCCCCGCCAGACACCACCGCTTGCGTTCTGGAGGGCGGCCCACAGACGAGTGTCATCCGGGAGACTGGGGTGCGGCGCCAGGCTGGGATGGGGGGAACGTTGTTCGAGTAATTCAGTTGCCTCGGGAGGAGTGAGCACGACCCGTTCCTGCGTACCGATCAGGTTGATCGATCCTATCAGGTTTGCGCGATCAACCAGAATTTCGATCACGTCTCCGTCTCGAAGTTTTCCAATTGGGCCGCCTGCCAATGCCTCAGGGCCGATATGCCCGATGCAAGGCCCGGTGGATACGCCCGAAAAGCGCGCATCGGTCAATACAGGCACATGTTTTCCCCAGGGGAGAAACTTAAGTGCAATCGTAATTTGGGCGGTCTCCTCCATCCCCGTGCCCTGCGGCCCACAGCCGATTAAGACCATCACGTCTCCAGGCTTGACCGGGTTTTCGGCCAGCCCTTTCACCGCGCGGATGGCATCCCTCTCGGAAGTGAACACGCGCGCGGGGCCGCGATGCCTGTACACTTGATCGTCGCCCACCAGCGAGGGATCAATCGCTGTGGCTTTAATCACCGACCCTTCGGGAGCAAGATTACCGGTCGGAAAGACTACCGTACTAGTCAGGCCCTCCCGGCGCGCCGTTTCAGGGGACATGATCACGTATTCCGGATTGACGCCCGCCTCGAGCAGTTTCGCCCGCGCTGCCCGCCGCCGTTCGCTTTGCTCCCACCAGTCAAGCAAGATATCCAGCGTTTCACCACTCGCCGTGACTACTTCGGTGTTCAGCAACCCCATCTGCCGCAGATGCAGCATTATTTCCGGCACGCCGCCCGCCATGAACACCTGCACGGTGGGATGATTGCGCGGCCCGTTGGGGAGCGCATCCACGAGGCGCGGGACTGACTGGTTGATGCGATTCCAGTCGTACACAGTCGGGAGCGGAAGGCCCGCCGCATGTGCAATGGCCGGAATGTGAAGCAGGAGATTGGTGGAGCCGCCAAGAGCCGCATGTACAAGCATGGCATTTTCAAGTGCCTTTGGCGTGAGGATGTGGGAAAGCTTTATTCCTCTATTGGCGATTTGCAACAGGGCCAGCGCCGACCGACGCGCCATGTCGTACCACACCGGCTCTCCCGATGGCGACAGGGCGCTATGGGGCAGACTCAAGCCGAACGCCTCCGCCACTACCTGGGAGGTGGCCGCCGTCCCCAAAAACTGGCACCCGCCCCCTGCAGATCCGCATGCCCGGCAGCCCATCTGCGCGGCGTAATCGAGCGTGATCATATTCTGGGTAAAACGCGCGCCGATGGTCTGGACTGCACCGGCATCTTCCGCATCATCTGCCGGGAGTGTCACCCCGCCAGGGACAATGATACCGGGCAGATCCCCCATGCCGGCGAGAGCGAGCATGGTTGCGGGCAGGCCCTTATCGCACGTGGCGATTCCCATGACGCCGCGCCGCGTCGGGAGCGAACGGATGAGCCGCCGCATGGTGATGGCTGCGTCGTTGCGGTAAGGCAGGCTGTCAAACATGCCTGTCGTGCCTTGGGTCCGGCCATCGCACGGGTCGCTGACCGTTACCGAGAAGGGGATGCCGCCCTGCTCCCGGATGGTCCGGGCTGCTTCCCGAACCAGCAGGCCGATCTCCCAATGCCCGGTGTGATAGCCAAGCGCGAGGGGTGTACCGTCCTCGGAGCGCAATCCGCCTTGCGTGCTAAGTATCAGGTATTGGGGCTTGCCAACCTCCGCAGGGTCCCACCCCATCCCTACGTTTTGGGTGAGTCCAAACAGGTTGCCGCTAGGTTCTTCCCGGAGCATTTCAGGGGTGAGCGGGAGTTTACCGTCGGGGCCGTGTGCAGAGATCCGGGAGGCAAGGAGCGATTTGGAGTCGCCAAGGATTTTGTCGAGGGAATGGGACATAGGAGGATATATTATGGCAGTGGGCTGGTGAGCGTCCAGCCGCCATCCACCAGGAGGGTCTGGCCGGTAATGTGGCTCGTTTCCGGCGAGAGGAAGAAAAGGGCGGCCCTAGCGATGTCTGCGGGGTATGCCGGGCGGCCTGTGGGGGTGACAGCCTCCCAATGGGATTCGTAATCCGGGTCATCGCGGAGAGTACGCGGGGTGACTGTTGCGCCGGGCGCAAGGGCATTGACCGTAATCTTGTAGGGCGCGAGTGCAACCCCGAGGCCTCGGGTGAGCATTTCGATTCCGCGCTTCGTCATGCCATAAACTACAGCCTCAGGAGCCGCCTGACTGCCTAAAACGGATGACATGAAAAGTATGCGCCCGCCGCTTCCCTGGGCGCGCATCTCCCGGGCCGCGGCCTGGGCGAGGAAGAACGTCCCGCCGAGATTGATGGAAACCACACGATTAAAATCTTCAGGGGTGACCTCAAAGAAGTCATCATAAAATGAAATCCCGGCGTTCGCCACCGCGATGTCCACTTGGCCAAATTCGACAACGGCCAGCTTGACCAGCTCATTTACTGCGTCCGCATTGGCAACATCGCCGCCTGTGCCAATACAATTACCGCCATCCGCGCAGATTTCTCCGGCGGCCCGTTTCGCGCGTTCGGTGTTGATATCGTTTAGGATGACAGATGCGCCCTTAAGTGAGAGCTGGCGGGCGATTTCGTATCCGATCCCTTCGCCGGCGCCGGTGATGATGGCAACCTGGTTGGTGAAGGTCATGTGACCTCCAGCCGCTTAAAGGCCTCCACCTGCCCGCGAATGGCGCGCTCAGTCGGCAGGCGTTCGATACTCGACGCCCCGTAAAAGCCGACAATGCCCGGCATTTTCTTGAGCGCGGTCCCCACGTTATCCGGCTCATCAAATGGCCCGCCGTGACAGATGACCATCAAATCTTTACGGACCTTCCACCCGGCCTCCGCCATTTGCATGACGCGGTCAATAGCTTCATCCAACGTAAATGCTTCTCCCGCGCCGATACTCCCTGCAGTGGTCAGCCCGACGTGACCGACGAGTAAATCCGCTCCTGCCTTTGCCATGGCTGTTGCTTCTTCAGGCGTAAACGCATAGGGTGTCGTAAACAGATCCATTTCGTGGGCAAGGCTAATCATTTCCACCTCTTTGTCATATCCCATATCTGTCGCTTCCAGGTTGGCGCGGAATTTCCCATCAAACAAGCCCACAGTGGGAAAGTTTTGCACGCCGGAAAAACCCATGTCTTTAATTTGTTTCAGGAAAACGGGCATAAGCCGAAAAGGATCGGTGCCACAAACCCCGGCCATGACCGGGACTTTTTTCACAACAGGCAGGACTTCTGCGGCCATTTCCACAACGATCCCGTTCGCGTCACCATAAGGCAGCATCCCAGCTAGTGAGCCGCGCCCGGCCATCCGGTAACGCCCGGAGTTGTAGATGATGATCAGGTCTGCGCCCCCGGCTTCGGCGAATTTTGCCGAAATGCCAGTGCCAGCGCCGCAGCCGACGATGGGTTTGCGCGCCTGGACGAGGGCGTGCATCCGTTTGAGAATTTCGGAACGAGGAATGGGGGACATGAGACTCCTGATAAGTAGTAATTCGTAATTGGATATTAGATAGGGAATAATATACTTCGCAAACCCAAGATTATTTCTTCTTGTTGTAATTTTGCAGACTCAAACTATCCAATGTGGATAACAGCCAAATTCCAGTAAGAAAAAGGAATATAAAGCCTACCAGCCAACCACCATAAATAAGATTGATAATTGCAATACCGGCAAAGAGCAAAAGAATTAATCCGCGCCAAATAATTTCAAAGATGCTCATGTGCCCATTCTACAACAAAAAAGCCCAGCGGTTAAGCTGGGCTTTTTTGTTTACAAGATCATTGAAGGTGGCTTTGCATCACCATCCGTTTTAAGAAATAGAAGAACCACCTCTGTTGCTGTGTGAAAATAGTATAGAGTAACCGGAGGGTTGCCTTCTAAGTTCCGCATGTTGAATGCGAGAACAAACTTGTTTTTGGTAGGCTTACCGTATTTTGGATTTCTAGCCAAAACCTCTACCACGCCCTTAATAAACTCGTCTAAGCGTGATATTTTGCCGTTTAGACGAGTTACATCCTTATCAAAACTTTCAGTTTTTGTTACCTTATATGCTTTAGGTGCCATACGCTACAACATCCGACTCCTTTATCCCGATTTTTGAAAAGTCGATTGTTGCGTCTCCAGGAAACCCCCATTGATCCTCGGATAGATCCTCTGTACTTACTAAGGCAATTTCATAAGGTATTTCTTCGCCTACATCAACAGCTTTCCATCCCAAAAATTCATGTGACAAGGCACTAATTTGACTTGCATTTACTCCTTTAAAACCGTTGGTGATATGATTGATTAGACTTATCTCTTCAGAAGAAAACTTTTTGACATCAGCACTTCGCAAAGCAAGAGTTTTTTCTTGTGGATAACCACCGAAATCTCTTTTTGCAAGCACTATATCCTTCTTGCCAAGCATCTCATCGCGTATCTTATAAAAATCCTTCAACATAGGGCCGCGCGGTTGCGCTTCATAGGTATACCCAGATATAGGTTTTCCATGCAAAATATATGCGAGGAAATCTGAATAGAAAAGCAACTTATTTAACTTTGTCTGACCGAATGTAATGCACCCCAAAATTTGGACAGTAGGACTAAACAAGATAAACTACTGTGC